>JAEUSQ010000013.1 GCA_016788705.1 Bacteroidetes Order II. bacterium | reverse complement strand
TGAGCCGAAGTTCTTTACTAAAAAAATCTTGTAGCTCACTATATTGAGCCAGCTTTTTCGCTTTTGTTGCCATAATCTTGTAGATGTCAGAACCCACAAGATAGGCAACATGGCGGAAAAGCTTTTTTGTCATGTACTTAGCAACGTTTTATAATTTTGGGAACAGTCCTACTAGTATTGGACGGAATAACAATTGGGCTATTAATGGCAACATGACGTTAAATGGAACAAATGTGTCCACATCCCCCAATCCTTTAACGGTGTCTTTTGGCAATGGTTCATACCTGTATATCAATGGTGCGGGAGTAAATTTCCAGCAAGCCACATTCACCTCCCAAAATGGCGGGACATGGAAAGGTATCACCATGAACCCGGGCAGCAGTGCGACCTTCGATGGTTCCAAAATCTTGAATGTAGGTGGCTCTTGGGGGGGTACGGCCTTGAGTGTCAATAGTGCAAGCCTCACGTTTAACAACAGCGAGATTGATGTGCCTTCGGGTGGTGCAGTCTATGGTTTGTATGCAAGTCAGTATGGGGGAAGCAATTCGGTAAGCATCAGCCATTCCAAGATCAAAAGTGCGTCCGAAAGTGCCATTGTAACCTACGGCTTGCCTGTTTCTTTGTGGTATAGCCAAGTTGTACAAACGAATGGAAAGACGGCTTTTAGGAATAGTGCTACAACGAGTTATTTAGGCAACGACAAGATCAAAGGCGGAAAGTTAAGCGCAGGGTATAATGGTGGCATTTTAGGTGGGTTGTACGCTGGCCATGGCTCGCACAATCATTTTTGCGATGCAGCAAGTTCGTCCTTAGAAGTATCGGGTGGTGGCTATATCTTTGCCAATAGCAATTATTGGAACAATACCCCTACCATGAGCGGTTCGCCTATTTATTATGACGGTTCATTGGGGGCACCAAATTGTGCAGACGTTAGCACAGCACTCGCACGGGCCAGAGAAACAGCCGTGCAGGCGCAAGGTATAGACACAAATGCCAATACAAGCCTAAGCACATCCGCAAACGCCGACCAATTGCCAGATGTTTCGTTGCTCTCGGCCTTGAGCAAAGTGGGCAAAGGCAAGATAGAGGAAGCACTCGCCGATCTGCAAGTGGTGGTGCATAGTGGGAAGATGCCAGATGCACAAATCGCGCTGACCCAAATTGGACAACTTTCAGCACGATACCAAAAAGGGCAAGAACAACGTGGCTTCGTAATACAGAAACTTAAGAAAAGCGATCCATTGTACGTGACGGCATTGGAGACATCGGCACTTTTGGACGCGAGCGAAGGCAAAACGGCAGATGCCATCAACACACTCAAAACACTTGCCAATGCAGACAAAGGCATAGCAGGTTTCTATGCACAACTCAATATGGCGCAGTTGTATCACCAAATGGGCGATATCAACAAGGCAAAAGCAACTTTGGCAAGTGCAAAACCACAAAGCCAATACCAAGAACAAGATTTGGCCATGCTCTTGGCTACATTGGGCGAAACCAAAGTACCGAATAACAGGAAGGATATGCGTCTTGACGACAGGGAAAGGGTTACTTATTCAAATACGAGCCAAGCCGTACACATTACGACGTACCCAAACCCGTTTAATCCAAGTACAACACTATCGTATAGCTTACCACAAGAAGCGAATGTGCGCCTCACCATGTATGATGTTACAGGCCGTGAAGTGTCGGTGTTGGTCAATCAAAAGCAATCCCAAGGTATGCACCAAGTTATGTGGCAAGCCTCTTCGTTTGCGAGCGGTGTGTACTTTTATAAACTTGTTATCGGTGATCAGATTCTGTCGGGAAAATTGATGTTGGTGAAATAATTCTCCCTGTTCGGTCAAACAAAAGCCTACGATTATTATCGTGGACTTTTGTCGTTAAACGAATACTTATGGGCAAAGATAATTTTGCGGTATTCAGCACATCGGTTATTACAGTCATTCCTTTCTGCGGTCAAGGGTTTCTCGCACCCTGCGCATTTGGTTTCTGTGGCGTTCTGAGCGTTTGTAGCGGCTCTACAAACAAAATATGGTAGCTGTAGTGGAAAAAACGTGGGCGTGGAGTATCTTACCATTTTTGATCAAAAAAACAAAATGGCATGTTGAAAAAAGCGTTCTTCCTAATGTGTTTGATTGGAGGGGGGGCGAGCGTTGGTTTTGCACAAGAACAACTGCTACCCCTACATGGCACCCCAACTGTTTTAGCCAAAAAAGCAGAGATGGGGTTCCCTAAAACGAAGATGATAAAAAGTCTGCATATTACGGATCAGTTGGTGAACAGTGAAGAAGGACAACGTACCCTTGCAGGATTCCGGGAGTGGAAAAAGAATGGCGGACAGGCTTTGCTTAAGAAAGAATCTCCGGCTAAATTAGGCGATACCTTGGCGTTTCGGGTACGAGACTTCAAGAATAACCGCAATATCACCCTAAAATTCCGGTTAGAGCGAGTCCACGATCAGGCTAATTTTTGGGTAGAATTGGGGGAAATAGCCGCAAAACGTATTCGGAGTACGGCCTTAGACTCGGTCGTGGCCTATATGACCGCCAAAACACCGGCATTTACGGATAAAGGCATTATTCAAACCGATCAAGCCTTGTTTGGACAGCCGCCCAATAGTGATAATGATGGAAAATTAGACGCGCTGCTGTATAACATCCCCGATAATTATGATCCGGAAGGCAATGCATCCGCGATTGCGGGATATGTGTCGCCGCAAGACTTGCCCGGAGCCGGCGGAAATGGTAATAACCGCGACATTATCCATTTAGATACCTATCCCAGTTTAAATAATGGGATTGCAGAGTTGATGGCCACTGCGGCACACGAGTACCAACACCTGATCCGCATCAACTATGACAACCTCGAAGTTACTTTTGTGGATGAGGGCCTCTCGGAATGGGCCGAGTTGTATAACGGCTTTTCCGGACGACTGATTTACTACCTCAGCACGTTCTCTATTCCAACTATTGGTTTTTCGCAAGTGGCCGAAAATAATGTTTACTTATTAGATTGGCGTACTCTTTCTTCTGGAAATGATAACCTTACCCAGAATGATTATCAACGAGCAGGCTTGTTTACCACCTATATGGCCGAGCAAGTTGGTGCGGAAAATACGGGAGCCATCACGCGAGACACAGCGACAGGGCTTGGCGGCTATCGGAATGCCCTCTCCAAAAATGCCACTACGCTCAGCTTAGAAACCTTGGTACACAACTGGCACACCGCCAATTTGGTAAATTCCTATACCTTAGACCCGCGATTTGGCTATCAAAACCGATACCGCCGGAGTTTTTTCCGAAATGTAACCTACGATGGCGATTTTGACGGGGCATCCGCAACCGAAAAAACCCAAACCACGGCCAAAATCCAGCCCGGTGGCGTAACCTATTTTCGCTGGAATACCGTGAAAGACTTTAAAATTCAGATAGACCCCGTAGCAGATGCTGGCGGAACGCTCAGTGATTATCGGAGCGTGACCCGTGCCCGTCTCATTTTGAAAGCAGTAGGGGGGACAACGCAGGTTAAAGACCTGACATTGGGCACGGCCACCGAGACCATTACGGGCGAGTTTACATCGGTGTCACTCCTCATTAGCAACGTAAATCCCAGTCGAGGATCCGGATATACGCCCGCTGTTCGGTTTGTTACCTCGTGGTCTTCGGAACTTGCCACCGCTTCCACCGAGGTGAAGTATGGGGAAAATGCCTTGGTACACCAAGATACGGACTCTGGAGCCTATTATTTCTTTGCATTGGGCGGGAATGAAAGCAATGCCGCCGCTACAAGATTCCTAAAACCCACCAATGCCGTAAGATTACAAAAAGTATCTGTTTCTCCCTACTATCGTAGTCAAGATAGTAGTTTTGGAATTTCCGCAGATGCGCCAAGAGACATTAAGCTAACGGTTTGGCAAAGCAATAGCCAAGGATTACCGGGCGATGTCTTATTCGAGTTGGATGTGACCGATCCCCGTGCTTATGATGTGCCCCGCGTTGGATTTAATTTTTTTGAAATAGATTTGACGGCCCATGAATCTAAATTAAATGCCTTGCCCGATACCGTTTTTATAGGCTATCGTGAAGCCGGAAACGACCAAAATTATATGTTATTGGCTGCTTCCTATTTTTCAGGAGAAAACACCTCCTTCTTTATGGGGAGTACCAAAGCATGGCGGGAACTCAATGGAACCCAACTATCCGCCACTACCACCGTTACCAATGCTACCTTGCCCATACGCGCCACATTCCTAACCCGAAAAATTGTGGCGATAGACGACGAAACCACCTTACCAGAGCAGATAGAACTTTTGCAAAACTATCCGAATCCTTTTAATCCCACAACGACTATTCAATACCACTTGCCCACATCCGGGCATGTTCGCCTTTTGGTCTATGACACTTTGGGACGATTGGTAGAAACAATGGTGGATCAACCACAAGTAGCCGGAACGTATTCCGTACAACTCCAAGCCAAAAACTGGCCGAGTGGTTTATATTTTTATACGATAGAATCTGGCTCGCAGCGCTTTTCTAAGCGAATGATATTGATTAAATAATGTCTTTAATGCTGATTCTGATGAGGGCCTCTTTTTTATAAAAGGGGCTTTTCTGTGTGTGAAATAATTGATTTTTTTGGTATGATTATTGCTTTATTTTCATGTAGCCCTCCTATAACGACCCAAATAGTATGAAAATTCTGGCTGTGGATGACGATCCCTCTCTTCGCCGATTGTTGTATTTTTTTCTAAAAGACCAGTATGAGGTCGTGACGCTGGCTTCTGCTGAAGAGGCCATAGAATATGTCCGTGCAAATCCACCTGATGCTGTGATCATGGATGTTGGATTTGGCGGGGGGATGGATGGAGATGAAGCCGTTCTGGAACTAAGGCGGACCCATCCACACCTTCCAATAATCGCCCTGAGTGGTTATGTATTTAAGCGTCATCGTGAAATTTGTCGTGACGTTGGTTATACTGATTTTGTACCTAAACCTTTTTCACAGGAACAAATCATCGCTTCGCTCGAAAAGTGGTTATCTTATACCCTTGCCCGCACATAAGTCGTTTTCATACCGCTTAGTTTTAGTATATTCGGGCCGTTTTTGTGTCCGGAGGATATCCAATATGTATCTCCGGTGTACACCCAACCCCTTCAAGAAAATACAGATTATGAGTTACGGACTCTTAAAAGGGAAAAAAGGCGTCATCTTTGGGGCCATGATTGAAACCTCCATTGCTTGGGCCATTGCCGAAGCGGCCCATCGGGAAGGGGCACAGTTTGTGCTTTCCAATGCGCCCGTTACTAAGCGATTTGGAAATTTGCCCAAACTGTCTGAAATAACAGGAAATAGCCCTGTTATCTATGCGGATGCCACCAGTGATGAAGACCTGAAAGCGCTCTTCGAAGCAACCAAATTCCATTTTGGCGGTCAAATTGATTTTATCGTTCATGCCATTGGGCAAAGCATTAACATCCGTAAAGGGCTTGCTTATACCGAGTTGGACTATGAGAACATGCACAAAACGTTAGATATTTCCGCGATTAGCCTGCATCGTGTCATCCGCGCCTCTTTAGATACCGAGGCATTGGCAGACGGGTCTTCGGTGGTGGCCCTCAGTTATATTGGGGCACAGCGTACGTTCTCAAAATACTCCGAGATGAATGATGCAAAGGCATTGTTGGAGTCTATTGCTCGTACCTACGGCTACAACCTCGGTAAGCGGAAAATCCGGGTGAACACCATTTCCCAAAGCCCAACTATTACGGTTGCAGGACAGGGCCTGAAAGGCTTCGATGCCATGTTCGAGTTTGCCAATCGGGTTTCGCCACTTGGTAATGCCGATGCCGCTTCGTGTGCCGATTATACGGTTTCGTTGCTCTCGGACCTGACCCGCATGGTGACGATGCAAAATCTCTTTCACGACGGAGGGTTTAGTTCTACGGGCATGTCGGACGAGCTTATTCTGATGTTGGCAGAAGCACTGACAAAGGACGAAGGGAATCTGGGTTAATCATTGCATGATTGAACTTTTTATCTCGGATATAGACGGCTGTCTTTCGGAGGTTTATCGTCCGCATAAGTTGGGTGCATTCCAGCGCATAACAGATTTTGTTGTACGAGAAGATGCTGTATTTCCGAAGTGGTCATTATGCTCTGGACGATCGGGGCCGTATGTGGAGGCCATGGCCCAACTGTTCGGGCTAACCCAGCCGGTGCTCTTTGAAGGAGGGGCTGGTATGTTGCATCTTACCACCGGACACG
Source organism: Bacteroidetes Order II. bacterium (assembly GCA_016788705.1). Taxonomy (NCBI): domain Bacteria; kingdom Pseudomonadati; phylum Bacteroidota; order unclassified Bacteroidota Order II.; species Bacteroidota Order II. bacterium. The sequence goes on along the minus strand of JAEUSQ010000013.1, from coordinate 42,162 downwards.
TGCAATGGCATCCCGCTTTTGAAGAAGGGGTAAATCTCGACATTCAGGAGGTTCAACGTTGGCTTCAACAAGCGATCATTGGCTCCCCCATCGTATATGATTATGGAAAGCGTACACAAGCGGGCGTGGTTTGTCCAGACCGAGCCGCTTTAGCGCGGTTTTTCCCCATTGTGGAGCAACATATTCTCCAGCATTATCCGAATCTGGTGGCATTCCAAACCCCTTATTCGGTAGATGTAATCCCGAAAGCCACTACAAAGGCCGATGGAATCTTGTGGCTTTCTCGGATAACAGGCATTCCATTGCACAAAATGGCTTATATCGGGGATGCTGGGATGGATATTGGGGCCCTAAAATTGGTCGGTTTTCCTTTTGCACCTGCCAATGCCCACGAATCGGTAAAAGCATTGGGCATCCAAATTACAACCGGAAGCTATGTGGAGGGTGTTTTGGAGGCATACGATTGGTGTGTTTCGTGGAACCGGATGAAGCAATACGGACGCGACACCTTGCCCGTCGGGGTTTGATTCGGATTGGTTGAAGCACCCACAAACGGTGTATCCTCTTTAAATGACTTCTGACTTTCAACCGAAGTATCGTTATGAAAACCGCTGTTGCATTTCTGCTTTCTGCTTTAATTCTTGCTTCTTGCGACATGCCCATCCTGTGCTTAGGGGTAAAAGATTGTTCACCTGTAGTATCGGATGAACCGTTCCCTATTTCGGGTAGAAGCCTGCAAGAATCTCGCAAAATTCAGGTGTACGATCACCTAAATCCGGATGACTTACCGCATGATCCGGCAGGTATCGAGGGTGGGTCTTTGAAGGGCCATACCTTAACCCTTAAAGTGGCCAGTAGTGGCGGATGTCGAACGCATGTTTGGGGGCTTGCCGGAAGTCCGGCCATTGCCAAGTCTTTACCGCCCCAAAACAACCTCTTCCTCACACATAATGCCAATGGCGATCTTTGCGAAGCGATGCTTTACGAAACCCTTACGTTTGACTTGGAGCCGCTGGCTGCCGTATTAAAACCAAGCAAGGAAGTCATTCTTCATGTTTTTGAACCAGGAGCGACGAAGCCCTTTGCTAAATCGTTTACGTTTAACCCTTAAAATGGAAAGACTGACCTCATGTTTACTGGTATTATTGAAACCGTTGGAACCGTTCAAAGCATCACCAAATTGGGTGGTGGGCGCCGTTTTGGGATTCAGTCCGATGTGGTGCCAATGCTTAAAGTGGACCAGAGCATCGCCTGTAATGGGGTTTGTTTAACGGTGGTGGCGCTGGAAGAACAGGTGTTTTTTGTAGAAGCGATCGAAGAAACCTTGCGAAAAACCACCTTGGGTGGATGGGAAGTTGGACAACGGGTGAATATGGAACGGGCCATGTTGTTGTCTGCACGATTGGATGGTCATATTGTTCAAGGCCATGTGGATGCAACTGGAACCATAGAAAGTGTGGTCTCGGAAGAAACGGGATGGCTGTTTACCATCCGTTTTGGGCTGCAGCATAAAGCATTGGTGATCCCAAGAGGTTCTATTGCCATTGATGGGATCAGCCTAACTGTGGCACGTTTGTCGGAAGAGGTCTTGACCATCGGGATTATTCCCTATACCTTTCATCATACGGTGGTCTCCGATTGGCAAGTGGGTACGATGGTTAATATAGAGTTTGACCTACTTGGAAAATATGTGGTGGGCTGGTTAGAACAACGTGAAAATGCGGCCTAAAGTCGCCATGCGATCTTTAACGTTAGTTGTTTGTCTTGCACAAAACCGATGATCCTGCCAATATCTTATGACATCACTTTACGGTTACACGTGCCAATTTTCTTAGCGAACCAATTAGTATGTAGATCCATCACGAATACCACTGGCAGGTTAAAATTCTGTAAGCGATTTTCTATCTGAATATGGGAAGGGAAATATTTTTTGGGACGGGTTTGTAAAAATTTTGTTTTCTATTTGGAATTAGTCTAAATAAGCATTATTTTTAAGACATTAAAAAACCCGTCCTTCGGGCAGGAAAGACAGGTTTATAAAATGGGCTATGATTAGGCTTTTTTAACCCAACTGGTGCAGTATCCTTTGGGTGCGATCGGTCCTTTGACCACACTGCATTTGCCACAAGCCGCACCGCCGGTTGCTGCAATATAGAGTTGACAACCGTCACAAGCCTTCGTCGGATCGGTTGTTACATCTACGTACTTCAGGGTTTGACGCATGGTGATGTCCGCAGGTGCAAGGCCCGTTGTGTCGTTACAACCCGCTGCTGCGGTATCGCCACCACCGCCACAGGCAGCTAACGTTCCTGCTAAGGCAGGTGCGACAGCGCCAACCATGGCAGCCTTAAATAAGAAGTCTCTGCGGTTGAGTTTTTCTTGCATGAGATTTTGTGTTTAAGTGTAAGAGGGTTGCCTCATTGTGAGGCAGCAAGCATTAATTGATTAAGGTATTCCGTTCATTGAATTTCGTTCAATAGGCTTTTGCGCAATGTGTTGTACGTCAAATGCCTACATAGCCGTTATTTTCGGGGGCGGCGATAGGTGTCGTCGTCCCAATCTTCGTCTTCGTCGGATAAATTCCCAATGCCAGATAACATAGACCCCACGATGTCGCTATAGGAAGCAAAGAACTCCGAATAGTCTTTTCCGACGAGGGAATGTTGGTGCAACGCTTCCAGTACCCACTCCATCATTACCAGCTTGTCCGCCTCTCGGTGGGTTTGGATGGTTTTTTGTACCATTTCTTCGAGTCCATGGATCTTTGTGAGGGCTTTATGATAATCTGCTTGGTCCATGTCGTGCCGAAAAGTAAGGCTATTTCCTTTCGCAAACCAGTTCAGGACTTCTTTATAAGCGGCTTTCCCTGATTTTTTATCTGCTGGATCGGGGAAGTAACGCAGAAAAATGGCCTTTACGGCTTTTCCGATGAGTAATCGAGCGACATTTTGGGCTCCTTCTTGCTCTCCTTCATATACCAATTCCACTTTTCCGGTGATGGCTGGTTCAACTTGCAACAAGTCTGATATCCGTACAGTGGTTTTTTGTTCATGGTGGAAGAGGGCGCGTCTTTCGGCAGCGGAGATCAGGGCTTCGAGTGCGGAGCGTGTCATCCGAACCGAAACGCCGGACTTCTGGTCTATGTATTCGCTGGTACGGGCCTCGAAAGCTACTTGTTCAATGATTTCCCGAAAGAAGTGTGGCACCTCTATTTGTACGCCACCACCTCGTTCTTGCCAAGCTTCTTGGCGGGTAATTTCGATCCCCGTTTCTAAGTTCTTAGGATAGTGGGTAATGATCTGGCTGTCAATCCGGTCTTTAAGGGGGGTAATGATACTGCCACGATTGGTGTAGTCTTCGGGATTGGCAGTAAAAACCAGCAGCAGGTCTAGTGGAATACGGAGGTTAAAGCCCCGTATCTGGACATCTTGCTCTTCCATAATGTTCAGAAGCCCCACTTGGATCCGTGGCTGGAGGTCTGGTAATTCATTGATCGCAAAGATTCCCCGATTGGCGCGTGGGATTAATCCAAAATGGATCACTTCTTCGTCGGCATAGGTCAATCGTCGGGTAGCGGCTTTGATGGGGTCAATATCCCCGATCAGGTCTGCCATATTGGTATCCGGCGTGGCGAGTTTTTCAGTGTATCGTTCCGATCTGTGTAGCCAAGTGATGGGGGTTTCGTCGCCTTTTTCATTTACCAAGTTTTTCCCATACTTTGTGATGGGGTTCAGTGGGTTTTCATTGAGTTCGCTGCCTTCGATAAAAGGGATATATTCATCTAAGAGCGAAGCCAGCATCCGTATGAGCCTGGTCTTGCCTTGTCCGCGTAGGCCTAGTAGGATAAGGTCGTGACGGGCAAGGAGTGCATTCTGAATTTGTGGAATGACCGTTCGTTCATAGCCGATCATCCCCTCGAAGACAGGTTGTTTTGCCTTGAGCTTTAGGATCAGGTTATGGCGTAATTCTTCTTTAACCGTTCGGAAGACGTATCCGGACTTTTTTAATTCGCCAAGGGTTTGGATGGGAGGAGGATTCATAGGCGGGGTTTGGGGATGTTCGGTGCTTATAAAAATTAAAAACCCGAAACCACCCGGAAGGTTCATGCCGTTTACCGAAATAGGGTATGTGTATCTACTATTCACGGACAGTTAACGCATGAACCGTTGCTGGGTTTTTGGTTTATGCGCGTTTAAGGACCACACCGGGTTCAACCGGTTTTACGGAAACCCGATCACCGACATTAAAGCGGTGGCGATTATCGGTATGTACCAAAAATTCCAGCCCTTTTTGACGGAGGCGGTAGGTGATGTCGTGGCCACGGAAATCCTTAGAGATGACTTCGGCTTGTATCGGATCCCCTTCGTTCACCAAACGAATGTCTAAGTGCTCTGGTCGGAGTGCGACTAAAACATCGCCTTTGGCAGCACGCTTTAGGGAAATGGTTCCAACCGGGCTTTCGGCCATATTTCCGGCTGCCTCAGAAAAGAACAAGTTGGTCTTGCCGAGAAACTGGGCGACGAACAAGGTATTGGGCTCGTAATAGAGTTCTTCGGGAGTCCCCAATTGTTCGAGGTGGCCTTCTTGCATTACCCCGATTCGGTCTGCAAATGAAAAAGCTTCTTCTTGATCGTGTGTTACCAGAATGGCGCTCATTTTGGCTTCTTTCAATAAAAGGCGCAATTCGTCGCGTGTTTCGTTGCGAAGGACGGCGTCTAAATTCGAGAAGGGTTCGTCTAACAGAATGAGTTGTGGTTTGGGGGCCATTGCGCGGGCAAGGGCTACTCGTTGTTGTTGTCCGCCAGAAAGTTCGTGTGGTTTTCGGTGAGCCAGTTTTTGCAAGCCTACAAGCCGGAGCATTTCGTCGGCACGGTCGGGGCGGGCAGATTTGGGGAGGTGGTGCAAGCCAAACATTACATTTGCCCGAACATCTAAATGCGGGAATAGGGCATATTCCTGAAAGACAAAGCCAATGCCCCTCTTTTCTGGCCGAATCCATGTATGCGCATCCGAAAGGGTGCGGCTCCTTAGTATAATCCGTCCTTGGTCTGGTCGTTCAAACCCCCCAATCATCCGTAAAATGGTGGTTTTTCCACAACCACTTGGGCCTAAGAGGGCAAAAATCTCCTCTTCTTGCACCGCAAAAGAAACCTGCGCTACCACTTTGCCTTCAGTAGGACAATAACATTTATGCAGGTCTTGTACTAATAGTAGGGGTGTTGCGTCCATAAAAAAGGAGGTTATTAAGGAGTCTATAATTTAGCCTTGAAGATGACCATAATGTAACCAATGGGTTGTCGGATCATTTAAATTTCATTGGATCAGGCTTTTTCGCGGTGTAGGAGTAAGCCTACAAAAGTCGAGGAAAGCGTCACGATGGTGATGGCATATGGTGCCGCGGCTGAAAAATTGGCAGTTGCGGTATATTGCCAGACGTTCATCGCAAGAGACTCAAAGCCGATGGGGGCCAACAACAGGGTGATGGGCAATTCCTTCATGATAGACAAGAAGACGAAAGCCATACTCGTCAGTAAACCCCGTTTAAGCAGGGGCAGTGTCACCTTTTGGAAGGCCGAAAAGCCCGAAATACCCAAAGAACGTGCTGCTTCTTGAATATGGGGTGATGCCTGAAAAAGAGCAGAGCGGACAGGGCCAATCGCCTCGGCAAGGGCATGAAAAACGTAAGCGAATACCAATAGAAGCATGGTTTGGTATAAAAAGGGAACGGCCCCTAGTGCAAAGGCGATAAAGGCCAGACCAAAAACGACGGGCGGTGTGGCATAACCCGTATAGGCCAGTCGCTCGAATAAGCGGGTTTGAAAAGAAGGATGACGGACTGCGCCATAGGTCAACAAAAGCGCACACAACGCAGCGCCCACGGCAGAAGGGAAGGCCACAGAAGTTGAGGCCCATAACGAGGTCAGTAACTCTTTCCAATGGGTAGTATTATTCGACTGGAAAGCCCAGAACCCAATACATAAAAGGGGTAGTAAAACTGTTATAAACGTCATTATAATGTAAAACATCCAGAGGATCCATTGGAGGTATCCTATTTCGTGCAACCTGAAACGGCGTTTGGCGGCACGTGGGGAGGTGTCTAAGCGAAGTCCTTTGAGTTGTCGGGCTTCTATCCACAATAAAACCAATGTGATGGCGAGGGGAATAAGGGCGAGGCAGGCAACCGCTGCCGGATTGCTCATCTCGGTGGCTTGATACAGTACAAAACTGAAGGTGCGATAGCGCATCAACGAAACTACTCCAAAATCTCCTAAGACATGGAGTGCCACCAAGAGACCGCCGGATAAAAGGGCAGGACGTAACTGCGGCAATATGATCCGAAACCAAGATTGTTGAACACTCATCCCTAATGACCGCGCACTTTCTTCAACCGAAGGGTCTAAACCGATCAAGGCAGTACGCAGGTTTAAAAAAAGATAAGGATATAGGGTGATGGTAAGGGCCAAACATGCGCCCCAAAACCCGTAAAACCGAGGGACCGAAACGTCGAAGAGTCGGGCGGACATGCCATAGTCCCCACCAATTGCCAAAAGGGCATACGCCATCACATATCCAGGGAAGGCCAGTGGCAAGACGCCCAGCCAAGTGAGTATCTGTCTTCCGGGCATATTGGTGCGGGTTGTAATCCAAGCGAGGGGGAATGCCAAAACCATCACCAAAACCACCACTGCCAGCATAAGCAGAAAGGTATCCCGAAACAACAGCCAGGTCCTTACAGTGAACACTTCGGCCAATGCGATTTCATCTGCACGAAGGGTATTAAACAGCAAAAAAAGCAATGGGAGCAACATGCCTGCCGTCAGTATGGCGGAAAATAACCAAATGGCGGAAAGGCTCCGGTTTTGCATGATAACTTATAAAATGCCAGTGGTCTTGAGTAGGGCAAGCGTGCCCTCTATGTCTGCGAGCGAATTAAGGTCAACCGATGGTTTTAATTTGTCTAACTCGTCCATTGACATCAGTTTGTGATGGCGTTTTACGCCCTCTGTAACCGGGTATTCAAATTCGTCGTTGGCCATGTAGGTTTGTCCTGCTTGCGACAAAATAAACTTTAAGAAGGTTTTTGCGGCCTCTGGGTTTTTACCGGATTTGAGGATGCCCGCCCCCGAAACATTCACAAGATTGCCGGCATCTCCCGCCCTAAACACCGTTTGCCCCACTGGATAATTGGGGTCTTTATCGGTAAAAGATAATAAATAATAATGGTTGGGCAAGCCCAGATCGGCTTCTCCAGCGGCGATCGCCTCTATAATGGCCGCATTATTGGCATAGGCTTTGGGTTCATTGGCTTTCATGGCCAAGAGCCAAGCGCGGGCTTTTTCCTCGCCTTGCGTTTTGCGGAGCGCGGTTAGAAAAGACTGAAACGAGGCATTATCAGGAGACCAAGCAATCTTCCCTTTCCATTTCGGATTGGAAAGATCAAAGATACTTTGTGGTAGATCGGCAGAGGAAACTCGTTTGAGGGAGTACGCAAGGGTGCGGGCGCGGCCAGTAAGGGCCACCCATTGATGGTGTGGGTTCCGGAAAGTTTTGGAAACGGCTCCGGTGAGGTCTTGCGGAAGTTCGGTCAATAGTCCGGCTTGCATCACTGCACCCAAAGAGCCAGCGTCTTGTGCCCAAAAAACATCCGCAGGGCTATTGACGCCTTCTTGTTGGAGCATCAGCGCCAATTCTGCCGTTTTACCATATTTGATTTGTACGTTAATCCCAGATTCTTTCATAAAGCGTTCGATAATGCCATCCACCAATTCTTTGCCACGTCCAGCATAAAGGATCAATGTTTTTTCTTCGGTTGTTTGGCTGGCTGGCTTGCAGCCGGAGAGAAGGACGAGGCTTAGGCTAAGGAATAAAATGTATCGCTTCATGACGGTGCGGGTTTGAATGTTTTTTGTTTAGATTCAATCTAAATTAAATGAGCCAAAATACCAACGGGCATACAAAAAAATCAATAATCAGAGAAGGTTGGCTGCGTTCGCTGCTATGTAGCCAAAAACCAAAGCGGACAAACCGACATTTATAAACCAGATGATTGTATCTGAAACAAATTTACATAAAACTGAGTTGTATGCCTAATTTTTTACATAGTATCATGAATACCCTTTCTTATAACGAGAAGGTTTTTTTCTTTATCGGTCTATGGTCCTACTATACCTAAAACCAACCCCCAGAAAGAATGAAGCCATCTGTTGCATATAGAAAAGTGAAGAAAAAGATATGGACCAATAAAAAATGAAAAGCCTCAAACTTTTATCTTTTATGAATATTTGACGATTTTCTGGATTTGGTATATCTAACACACATGCTTAATGTCAACTTTATATCGAAATAGCTTGCATCTATATTGCTATGTTCATTAAGAAATATTCTTTATCTTATACTCTCATTGTGAGAAAGGCTTTATGCTTATCAAATCGTATCCTCAATCACAAAATAAGACTTTTCTCTTTTGGATGAGGCTTTACCTCAACCTTACTTTAAAACTTTAAAACCACCTCTTATGGAATCTTCCACGATCATTTTGGGAGGGTCATGTATGAGACCTGGCCTTTACCTTTTCAAAATCCTACTCGTAAGTAGTTTTTTTGCGTTTCTAACAAGCCCAAGTAGCCAAGCCCAATGGACCATTACAAATCCTGCGGCAGCAGGCAATACGTTACAATCGGTGTCTTGCATTGATCCGAATACCGATAGCTTGCCAACCTGTTTTGCTGTAGGTGGATCAGGTACTCTGGTCAAAGCCTCTTTTGATGAAACCGACAATCGTTGGGAGTTGCAACATGTCGTTAGCCCAACCACAAGCAGTATGAATCATATAGATTGCCCAACCCCCTCGTTTTGTATGGCTGTGGGGAATAATGGGGCAACGATGTATTGGAATGGGAGCGTTTGGACGGTTGCTGCAACGCCTACGGCCCATCACCTAAATGGCGTAGCGTGTTTAAGTGCTAATTTTTGCAAAGCAACAGGTGCAAGCGGTACCCTTTTATCATGGAATGGCACGGCATGGAGCGATGAATCTATGGGTATTACGGAATCGCTCTTCGGCCTAGATTGTACCAGTGCATCCGCTTGTATGGCTGTCGGTGGAAATGGTAAGGCATTTTTTTGGAATGGTACCGCATGGAGTGCCTCCACAACAGGTACTACAGAGGCCCTCAATGGAATTTCATGTTTTGATACCGCTTGTACAGCCGTAGGGGACAATGGAACCGTTCTAAGGTGGGAAAGCAGTGTATGGGCCAGCCAAACCTCTGGAAGTATCTCCCATTTTTTAGATGTTTCTTGTGCGAACGCAAGCTGGTGTGTGGCGGTACAAGCAGGTGGAAACATTATGGACTGGAATAGCATTGATTGGACGCTGATTGACAACCTGACAAGCACGAATCTATATGGGGTTTCTTGTACGCATGATGAGGGGGCAAATAGTCTTTGCATTGGGGTTGGTGAAAGCGGGGTAGCGGTTTTGTCTGATAGTGGTAACGCGTGGAAATATGCAACGGGGGGTATTGTCCAAAATCTACGAGATTCTTCTTGCCCAGATGCAAATACTTGTGTCATGGTTAGTGATGATGGACGTGTTTTTTACAAAAATAATAATGAGTGGTTGCATGAAGTGCCTGTATCAGCTGCAACATGGAACTCCGTTGCTTGTACAAACTCGGTTTGCTTTGCCGTCGGCAACGGCGGCGAGATTGCGCGATGGAGTGGCGTTGGTTTTAGTTGGGAGAGGGTAGAGGCCAACCTTACCACCGAAAACCTAAAGGCTATCTCTTGCATTTCGTCCAGTTCCTGCGTGGCTGTTGGAGATAACGGTACGCTTGTTCGGATGTCTAGTGGGGTTTGGAGCTTACTTTCTTCGCCTAGCACCGCAAATCTAAACGGCGTTTTCTGTCGTTCTGGTACGCCCGTTGTTTGTGTGGCAACGGGAGATAACGGGGTCGTTTTAAGGGGCAATACCAGTTCTTTTAATGTTCAAAGTACGGGTTCTACACAAAACTTATATGGGGTACATTGTTTGAATGGTACGTATTGCCTCGCTGTAGGGGCTGGTGGAACGATTCTAAAGTGGAATGGCACCAATTGGACCGCCCAAACTTCTACAACAACGGCTACCCTATTAGATGTGGATTGTGTTTCCGCCAATCTTTGTATGGCCGTTGGCGAAAATGGGACGATTGTTCGCTGGTTGGATACGGCATGGGGAACCATGACTTCTGGTACTACACAAACCTTACGCAGTATTGATGTTTCGAGTGGCGATCTGGCAGTGGTTCTCGCTAAAACGGCTGTTGATTATTATGCAACGGCTACAGGAGATGGCGGTTTGATGCTTTACATTGCAGATGCGGCGCTACCTGTCACCTTTACAGCAGTTCAAACGCAGATTACAGGGCAAACGGCCACGATTTCGTGGCGAACCGCCCAAGAAATCAATAGCGACTACTTTGTAATAGAGCGCCAAACAGCGACGGGCTGGGAAGTTTTGCAACGAATTCAAAGCGCAGGTAACCCCCATAGGCCCCAAGACTACCAACTGTCTATTCCAAACTTGGCTTATGGGACGCATGCGTTTCGCATTACAGAATATAGCTTAAACGGCGTGGCTACGCATGGCAGACCTTTTGAGGTGCGTATCCAACTTGCAGATACGTTTGCCCTTTCGGAAGCTTACCCCAATCCATTTAATCCCCAAACCCAGTTTACCTTAACGGTTGCCCGTACCCAAAACGTGCAAATTCGGGTCTATAACCTGCTGGGGCGGGAAGTTGGACAGGTCTTTAGTGGACGTTTGGCGGGGCAGGAAACCCATGCCTTTCGGTTGGATGGAAGCGCTTGGGCTTCGGGCTTGTATTTTATCCGTATCTTAGGCGAGTCCTTTAACGCCACCCGAAAAGTTAGTTTGGCTAAATAAATAAAAGCCCTGAAACGCTTCCTATATAAAAAACGCCTCGTTAGTTTAAATACCAACGAGGCGTTTATACCTAATATTTTTCCAATATATCGTAAATCAAATTTGTCATTACTCAGATAGCCATATAAACCAATATGATGAAGAAAATATACCATTTCTTGTGATGACCGTCTTGGCACTTGGTTCAGTAAAGAGTCAATTTTGTGTCATTGCCAAACGTTTAATAGAGTACAAAGAACCCACATCTTAGGCATTACATAATTCTCTAATGGAAAATACGTGCTTTCGGGTAGTGGTGATAATCTGGTTTTTTTATGGAATGAAAAAGGTGAAATACTTGACACCATTTACGTACACGTAAAGAGGGTTAATGAGGTGGTTTTTTCGCTGGATAATCGTCGTTTTATCACAGTCGGCTCCGAGGGTACATTCATACGGTGGTATTATGAAACCTAAACGGAAAATCTGTTACTATGCTGTCGGGGCATTCTGACGAGATCAATCAGGCGAAATCCTCTTTCGATAACAGGTTTATATTGACCTCCAGCGAAGACGGTACGGCTAAATTACGGAGCCGACCGGGTACACTTTTGAAGACTTTTGGAGAGAAAATTTAGTTGATTACACCGTATGGGTTTTTTCTATGGATGGGTAATTTGTCATTATGTCCTAAAAAGACCATACGATAGCTTTTTTGGTATTTGCCTCAATTGTAGCCACATTTTGTTATACGAATTTTAAAGGTGTAAAAAAAGTCCTCTGCAAGGCAAAGGACTTGAAAGCGTGTGGTTATGGGAATTATGTTACATCATTTCCGCGCGGTTGAAACGACTGGATGCCCGTAATTTCGCGCCCCAAAATCAATCCATGTATGTCGTAAGTACCTTCGTAGGTATTGACACTTTCGAGGTTAACGGCGTGGTGAATCACCCGGAACTCGCCGCTGGTTCCATTTCCGCCGAGCATGTCTCGGGAGATACGGGCAATTTCGAGGGCTTTTCCACAGTTATAGCGTTTGGCCAACGAGATTTGTGGCGGTGTACTTTGGCCTAGGTCGTGGAGATTGCCCAAGCGCCAGGCGAACAATTGCATGGCCGTGATCTCGGTGGCCATGTTCGCCAATTTGGTTTGGACGAGTTGGTTTGCTGCAAGCGGGTATCCAAATTGGTGGCGCTCGGAGACGTATTTTTTGGCACGGAAATAACAGTTTTCTGCTGCCCCCAGGGTGCCCCAAACGATGCCGTAACGCGCACTGTTTAGACAGGTAAAAGGCCCTTTGAGGCCACGGATCTCTGGAAACACGTTTTCATCGGGCACAAAGCAGTCTTCGAGGACAATTTCGCCTGTTTCGGAGGCACGAAGTGACATTTTATGCTGGATTTTTGGGGTAGAAAATCCTTTAAAACTACGTTCTACGATAAATCCACGAATCACCCCTGGATCGTTTTCATGCTCCTTGGCCTTTGCCCAGACCACCGCAATATCGGCGATGGGCGCATTGGTGATCCACATTTTGGCTCCATTAAGCCGCCATCCACCCTCGGTTTTACGGGCATTTGTCACCATCGAAGCGGGATCGGAACCATGATCCGGTTCCGTAAGACCAAAACAGCCAATCAGTTCCGCCGTTGCGAGTTTGGTTAAAAAGCGTTGCTTTTGTTCTTCCGTCCCGAATTTATAGATCGGCCACATCACCAGCGAAGATTGTACAGACATGAAGCTCCGGTACGCGGAGTCCACCCGTTCTACTTCACGTGCAATCAGGCCATAGGCGGTATAACCCGCGCCCAAGCCTCCATAAGTTTCGGGAATGGTGGCCCCGAGCAAGCCGCGCTCGCCCATTTCTTTTGGAATTTCGGGATCAAAATACCCCTCCTGATTGCCTTTCAGTGCACGAGGTTCTAAATACTGCTGGGCATAATCGCGGGCGGCCTGCATAATCAGGCTTTGCTCTTCAGACAATAACGACTCAAATTGATAGACGTCTTCCGCATTAAATTTGACAGACATAAATGTATGTTATTTATGAACAAGATTAAAGGGTTCGCTTGGTTTGTAAGTAATTTCTGAAAGAGAAAGTTACGGAAGCCCTTACGAAAGCCACGTTGATTCAGCGTGAAGGTTCTGCGACGAGGTTTGGCGGTGTCTTACGGTCTTTGCGCCATCGGATAAACAGTCCGTTCTCGGGAGCGAACAAGAAGGCTAACAGAAACAACGCACCCAGCACAACGGTAATCCCGCCAGCAATAGAGGCATTATAATAAGCAGCCATATAATATCCCAATACGGATGAGAGGCTACCAATTCCGATGGCAATGCCCAATAGCCAACCCAATTTATCGGTAAGCAAGAAGGCTGTCGCTGGCGGGGCTACAATGAGGGCCACCACCAAAATGGCCCCCACACTCTCGAACGAAGAAACCGTGACCAACGAAACGACACTCATGAGGGCATAATGCCAGAAGACCGTCGAGATTCCAACAGATGCCGCATAGGCCGGATCGAAGGCGCAGAGCTTGAGTTCTTTGTATCCCAATCCCACAAATGCCAAGACAAAGAGTAGGACCCCGCCCGTTTGCCAAAAAGCCCGAGGCAGGGTGAAACCCCAATAGGTCTCGACGTCTAAAGGCACATAGGCAATCTCGCCATAGAGCACACAGTCTTGGTCTAGATCCACCTGTCGGCTGAACAGCGAAATAAGGATAACCCCAACAGCAAAGAGGAAGGTGAAAACCGTTCCCATCGCTGCGTCTTCATTCACCCGCCCTCGGTTCCGGAGTAGTTCGGTAAGCCAAGTGGTTAATAACCCCAGAAGTCCCGCCCCGATGAGCATGGGTAGGATGTTACGGCTACCTGTCAGTAAAAAAGCCAGCACAATGCCCGGCAAAACAGCGTGGCTAATGGCATCAGCCAGCATGGTCATTTTGCGCAACATCATGAATGTTCCGACAAGGGCGCAGGCCGTGGCCACCATGGCAGCCGTAAAGATGATTTCAAATTCCATGCTCATGTGCGATGGCGATTTTATAACTGGAATAAATAGGTCAGTTTGGCCACTCCCAAGCGGTTAAAGAGGTCATCCTCTCGGAATTGTAGGCGGTCTTGGAAGAAATAACCCGTATTAAACACCAAAAACAGGTCGCTACCGGGCCGATGAATCCAATTAATGCGGATGTTTGAACGGAATCGGTGCGAGAAGTTATCATACTGAATCAGGGCATTGGCGAATAATTTTCGGCTGGTAGCAGCCTGCACCGTGAGGCCATAGGTCGTGGCATCAAAACGGCCATTGGTTACGGGTAGATCTATGATGTTGTAGTTAATGGTTTGCTCTGCCTTTAGGTGTTTCGAGAAGCGATAGCCAATCAGGTTTTGGAGGAGGGTGCGGGTTCCATGATAAAAACCACCTGTTTGTGCCGTAGCAGTGATATAAAATGGCCGGCTCTGGTCGCTCGAAGCCGTAAATGCCGCAAAGTTGAAGTGATATTCTCCGGCAGGGATCACCACATCGGGACGTATGGCAAAAGGTGTAATCAGGTTTTCGAACGCCCATGTCGCTTTCAGGCCAAGTCGGTCGCGTTTGACAAACAAGACTGTTCCATTAATAAAAACCTCCGAGGATTCTAACATACCTGTTTGGTTCGTGAGGTACTCGCCCGATCCAGTAAAGGAAAGTCGTCGGACTTTTTTCTGGCCTGTCCGGCTGATGTAGGGATTATAAGAGGCATTCGCAGCATAACGCCGCACGTTGTCTCGTTCCACAAAGCCTAATCCGGGATTATACCCTGCCTCCACATTTGTGTATTGCAACTTGGCATTATATAGGTCTTTCAGAAAGAGCAAAGACAGGTTTCCGGCGGTGGTATTTTGGTTTTTCGGAGAATCCCACACGGCATTGAACCAGCCGCTAAGCTCACTCGCACCCCAGAACCGGTAACTGGCATCCACTCCGGCCACGCGGTTATAGGTCTCTTTGTTCTGTACATTGGTAAAGATGGTCCCCATACTAAGTTGGGGCATCACTTCCGCTCTGAGGCGCATTACGCCATAATTTTGGCCTTTTTGGGTGTCATTGTCCTTTGTCTGGATATTCAGGAGACCTACCGAGAGTTTGCCTTGTTGTCCGGTTATCCTTGCTCCTGCCAGAATATCATTGGTAATGCCGATGTTCCGACTAAAAAACGTCTCCGTTTCGCCCGTATTGCCAAATTCAAACAAACCATTGCGTTCTAAAAAGAACTCCCGCTTTTCGGGTAAAAAGAGATTAAAGCGGGTAAGGTTGATTTGGGCGGCGTCGGCTTCAACTTGTGCAAAATCCGTATTGTATGTCAGGTCTAGCGTTAGGTTAGACGATAGGCCGTACTTCATATCTACACCTGTATTGCGGACGATCTCGTTTTTAAACGTATTGTTCGTTTGCAGATTGCGTTGAGCGCCTGCAATGGCGTAGGGCTTAATCTGTAAATTTCGTCCACGGTGTACATTTTTAATGCCCACTAATTTGGCATATTGCGATACAGACAGTAATTCCGATTTATAATTAAGCGGGATAAATGGAAATGTGAGGCGTTCGTTTTTGCGGTTAATGACCCGCTGAACGGCCACCCCCATTACCAACTCGTCGTCTTTGCTAAAACGGATGGTTTTAAATGGGATTTTTACTTCCAAAACCCAGCCAAAATCGGTGACGCGGCCTTCGCTATAATACACGCCGTTCCAATCCCAGTTATATGTTTTTTCATCAGAGATTAGGGCGTCGTCCTGTGTGCCCAGCGGGTTCATCTCGAAGATATAGCCGTTTCGGCCATCAAAATAGGTATCCAAACCAATTTGAATGTTGTCGTCCTTGTCTATACGTCCGCCTCGGTCAAAGACGTTTGCACGGATAAGGTGGGGTTCTTTGTCGTAAAAAACCAAACCAAAGTAGAGGTTGTCTCGGTCATAAGCAATGCGGAGTTCCGATTTTTCGGTTCCGGGTTGTCCTTCGGAAGGTTGTCTTTGGCGGAAATCCGTTTCTGGGGCAATAGATTGCCAGATGGCTTCA
The DNA here is from genome assembly GCA_016788705.1 of Bacteroidetes Order II. bacterium. Classification (NCBI taxonomy): domain Bacteria; kingdom Pseudomonadati; phylum Bacteroidota; order unclassified Bacteroidota Order II.; species Bacteroidota Order II. bacterium. The sequence goes on along the minus strand of JAEUSQ010000013.1, from coordinate 26,188 downwards.
TTAAGTTGACCATCTACCGTAATTTTTTCTTCTGTAAAATGGGCGGTTATCTGGGGCTGAGGAGTCTGTGCCTGCAACAGGTGCAGACTGGTAAGCAAAACAAGAGTGAAAATTCGCTTCATGGTGTTTGAGGGTTTGGGTACAGAGTTTTGGGATCTCCATCAGACCCAGCCACCTGCGAAATGGTTACGCAATTGTACCCGTTGGATTGTTGTAGGGAATGGGAGAGGCATGTGGATCATGTAACGGGTGATTTAGGGTTTGGCGCAGTTTTTCTTCCAGTTCAGGGGTAATCATGTGTTCCATCGCCTCGGCATCGGCATGTACATGGTCATCAGGAAAGGCCAAGTGCTCGGCAAGATACAGCTCCCAAAGTCGGTGTAGTCGCGTAATCCGCATGGCTTCGTCCCAGCCTTTTTTTTGAAAAAAATAGCCCTTTTTATTTTGTTTCACATATCCTTCTTTTGCCAAGTGCCTCAGACATAAGGCCAGTTCTTGGGGAACAAAGAACCGTTTTTCTGAAATATCATAAAGCGTAAATAGTTGTTTTTCTGGAATTTCTTCATGTAACTGATAGAGTGTTTTTAAGACATTTTCCTGCATAATACGCCGCTTTGTTTGCTTATGTCGCAGCCATCTGACGATCATGCCGCGTTCGGGTGCAAAAAACATAGAAGTTCCAAAAATGAAGGTGGCGGCCACCACAACACATGGCCCGGTGGGCAAGCCCGGAATATAATAGGAGGCCAATGCCCCCAGCCAACCACTCAAGGCCCCGAAGGCGCCCGCCAGCCACATCATCACCCGGAGGTCCTCCGTCCAGTACCGAGCAGCGACGGCGGGCGTTACCAAAAGAGCCGCCATAAGTACCACGCCAACCGCCTGAATACCTGCGGTGATGGCAGCCACCAACAAAGCGGTCAGCAAGGCATCGTAGCGAAAAACATGAAAGCCCACCGAAGACGCAAAAGCGGGGTCGAAGCTTATTAATTTTAAGGGGTTAAAGAAAATGAATAACGTGAATAAGACGCTTGCTCCAATTAGCCCAAACAAGATCACATCACGTCCCAACAGGGAAGCCGCCTGTCCAAAGAGAAACTTATCCAACCCTGTTTGGGCAGCCATACCAGATTGTTGGATCATGGTAAGCAAAAATATCCCGATCCCAAAAAATACAGACAAGACCAACGCCAATACCGCATCTGCCGGAAGTTTGGTATTTCGTTGCACCAAATCCATGAAAAAAGTGGCCAATCCACCCGATAGTAAAGCACCTACCAATAGTATAAATGGATCTTTGGTACCCGTGAACATAAAAGCAAGACACACGCCCGGCAGAACCGCATGTGCAATAGCATCTCCCAGTAATGCCCGCCTGCGCAATACGGTGAAACTGCCCAACATGCCCGCTGTCAGCCCCAACAACATCGTTCCAGCCACCACATAACGGGTATTGGCTTCGCGAAGCAGCATAAAATCAAGTAGTTCGTTCATTATTCCGGTTTTTTTTCGGCGTGGATAATGTGGCTATGGCGGGTAGCCAGATGCGCTACTTCCGAAAGCAGGTTGAGACGTCCACCATAGGTTTTCTGGAGGTTTTCGGTGGTAAAGGTGTCCTCCATTGGTCCATTAGCAATAAGCCGCATGTTGATCATCAGCACATAGTCAAAATAATCAGCTACTGTTTGCAGGTCATGATGGACCACCAAGACCGTTCGGCCTTCGGCACGCAGGGATTGCAAGAGTTCCAGAATGGCCGCTTCGGTTGCCGCATCTACCCCTGCAAAAGGCTCGTCCATCAAGTATAAGCGGGCTTCTTGGGCCAAAGCGCGGGCCAAAAAAATGCGTTGTTGCTGCCCTCCCGAAAGTTGTGAGATTTGCCGTTTAGCAAACTCCGCCATACCCACTTTTTCTAATGCGCCCAAAGCAGCTTCTCGGTCTGCCTTCCCCGGACGTCGGAACAGGCCCATTTGGCCATAGCGACCCATCATCACAACATCCAGTACATTGGTCGGAAAGTCCCAGTCCACCGACTCCCGCTGAGGTACATAAGCCACTTCTTTACGCACGGCCTCCAAGGGCTGGTCATAAACCCGAACCTGTCCGGATGCTGCGGTAATTAGCCCCATGATGGCTTTGAGCAACGTAGATTTCCCCGCACCATTAGGCCCTACAATGGCGGCAAGTTGGCGTTCGGGCAAGGCAAAATCAACCCCCCAAATTACGGGTTTATCTCGGTAGGCCACCGTCAGATCATGCACTTCTAAGGCAATGATTTGTCCCTCGGATCGTCGGATATCGGATGATTTCATGTTTTAAGTATTTATTCTATATGTTGGTCAAAAATTAAGCGGAACTCAAAATAGTCAACTTTCTGGGCATTGAGCAGAGTCGAGCCGAGCGAAGCGACACACGAAACAAATGATCATTTTTACGACGCATTTGAGGATGAAAAATAAAATTTGGCCCTTATTCTTAAAAATGACTAATACATAGTTGTTTAAGATAATTTTAGGTATATATTATGGGTGTAAAAGTCCACTCATTAAGACCCTATACGGGCCTGTTCTCCTATTTCAGTGCCTGTACGATGGTATTTATGTTGTAACGCATCATCCCCACGTAGGTACTCTCGGAAGTTCCAGGTTGCCCCATCGCATCCGAAAATAAGTGCCCGCCAATGTGTACTGCTTGTCCTCGTTGTTTTGCTCCTTCCACGACGGCTTCTATCGCACGGGGCGAGATGCTCGACTCCACAAAAACTGCTTTTATCCGGTTTTGGGTAATGATTTGCACCACTCGCCGAATGTCTCCCAGGCCATATTCCCCTGCTGTACTGATGCCCTGAAGTCCTACCACCCGAAAACCATAAGCGCGGCCAAAATAGCCAAAAGCATCGTGCGCGGTGAGCAAAATGCGATGCTCTTGGGGAATCTCGGCCACTCGGCTACGCATATGGTCCTCCAATTCCCGGAGGTGCGCTAGATAGGTTGTGGTATTGGTACGGATTTCCAGTTGTTTATCCGGGAGCATCTCTGCCAACTTCTGTCCAACCGCTTCGGCTACCCTTTGCCATAACGATACATCAAACCAAATATGGGGGTCATAGATTGCCTCTTCTGCGTCAGATACATGAAGAAGTTTTTCTGATGGAATCATTTGTCCTAAAGCCATCACTGGTTTTCGGCGGGCCAATTTCTCTAAAACCTCGCCCATTTTTCCTTCCAGATGAAGGCCATTGTACAACACCAAATCTGCGTTCATCAGGCTAAGCAGATCACCTTGGGTGGCCTTGTATAAATGCGGATCTACGCCCGGCCCCATCAACGCCTTCACCGAGACATGCTCCCGTCCAATTTCCTTTGCTGCGTCGGCGATCATGCCCGTGGTGGTCACCACACGGAATTTTTCCTGATCATCGGCTTGCGGCCTGGTGCATCCAACAAAAATTACCCCCAAAACAAAATACAATAACTTGTTCATAAAAATTCCCTATCCACTTGTTCTACAAAGACATAGCAAGCAGCCTTATACCCCACCACAACCTCGTTTTCCCCAATGCGCAAGGTTAATGGACCCTCAAAAGGCGCCTTGTCCATAATCCTTACCTTGGTTTCCGGAACCAAATGGCACTGCATCAAATATCGAAGGAGTTCTTTGCTGTGATCTGAAATCCGACGAACCACCCAATCCACTTCTAAGGCAGCTTCGGAAAGGGCATTGTTACATCTCGGCGGAATCAGGCCCTCTTTGGAAGGTATAGGGTCTCCATGAGGATCGTACCGAGGATATCCCAATAGTGCATCTATGCGCTCTTCAAATTGTTCGGAAATGTGGTGCTCCAGATGCTCGGCCTCGTCGTGTAGTTGATCTAACGAGTACCCCAGTGCCTGTGCCAGATAAGTTTCGATCAACCGATGATGGCGCAACATTTCTAATGCAATCAATCGGCCAGAGTCGGTGAGGGAAACCCCACGATACGAGGTATAGGTCACCAATTTTAGGTCTGCAAGGCGTTTAAGCATATTGGTCACGGATGCAGCCGCAACGTCCATCCCCTTTGCTAGGTCGTTGGTAGAGGGGCGTCTGCCTTCTGTCTCAAGGCGGTAAATGAGTTTCAGGTAATCCTGAGTGGCTTGACTTAGCATTAAAAATATTTTTAGTATAATCTAAAAAATTTATTGCAACTTGTCAAATTTTGTTATTAGGGATGGTTTGTATCGTTACTGCTTGGCTGAAGACCCCGTTATCCGTTAGTGACAAATAAAAACTTCTTGCCTCTTGACATCGAAACGATGATCGTAGTATATTTATTACGACGATCATCGTACTTCTATCATCGTACTTCTATCATCGTAATAAAAAAAGATATGAAACGAACTTATACCGGACTGGGCGAAACCGAAATGGAATTGCTCCGGCACGTATGGGAGGCCGGACGTTGTACCGTTGCTGATATTCATAAGGCTGTCATGAAATACCGCCCTGTGGCCTATACGACCGTTATGTCCGTCATGAAAAAATTAGCCGATAAAGGCTACCTAAAATTCCAGCAAGAGGGCAATGCCTATGTTTATTGGTCTGCCGAGCCAGCTGCCGAAATGCAAGGGAAGGTCTTGCAAGAAGTAGTAGAAAAAGTCTTTAGTGGCTCGCCTATTGCCTTGGTACAAACGTTGGTAGAACAAGGCAATATGAGCGAAGCACAGCGCGAGGAACTGCTTGCGATTATTGAACAACTAAAGCCTTGAACCATTTTTTGCACACCTTTGTCACACTTTTACACCTTAACTCGTCTTCTCAGCGTTCACCTGTTCATGCTCTTTTTACCCCCCAAAAAACCACAACACTATGCGCTATTTCCTTGGCCTTCTACTGCTTTTTATCCCACTTGGCCCCTCTGTTTTTGCACAAAACCCACCGCCTCAGCCACAGGTTTTTTTAGATTGTATGTTTTGTGATGGTGACTTTATCCGGACCGAAATCCGCTTTGTGGATTATGTGACCGATCGTACCATATCGGATATTCATGCGCTTATTACTACCGAAACCAACGGAAGTGGTGGTGATACTTATACGACAGAGCTAATTGGTCAAAAACGTTTTGAATCCCAAAGACAAGTACTCAAGTTCAGCACATCTGGTACAGATACACAAGACCAAGTTCGGAAGAAGTTGGTACAACACTTGAAGGCCGCCTTGATGCCGTTTGTCTCCAAGACGCCAGCCTTTGCCAATCTCCAAATCAGCTACACGCCACCAGCAATAGATGAGAATAAGCCACCAGTATCTGTGGTGGATAAATGGAATTTGTGGAATTTCCGCTTAGGGACAAATGCCAATATCCAAGCCGAGAGCAGCTACAAATCAGCTGATTATGGGGGGCGTTTTAGTGCCACAAGAACGTCTAATAAATGGAAAACCGCCGTTTCGTTAAACCTAAACCAAAACCGAAACGAATACTCCTACGTTAACAGCAACAATCGAGATACCACATTGGTGAACATCAACGACAATTGGTCGCTAAGTACTTCTGGCATCCGAACAGTGGCCAAACAAACTTCTGGTCGGCTTTCGGTCTCGGTTTTTGGCTCCACCTACAACAATGTTTTGCGCAATTTTCGCATCAGTCCGGGCTTCGAGTACAGTTTTATGCCCTACGAAGAGTCCACTCGCCGTGCTTTTAAATTACAATGGAATCCGAATGTTCAGTTTGTGACCTATGACGAAATCACGTTGTTCGACAAAACCAAAGAAACGGTTTTCCAAAACCAATTAAGCGCCATTTTATCGCAGCAACAACCTTGGGGTTCGGCCTCGCTGACGCTTACCGGATCACATTATCTGCACGACACCAAGTTTTGGCAACTCTCGCTGATGGGTAATGTGGAATGGCGCATTACCAAAGGCTTGTCTTTTAGTGTAGGCGGTTCGTTTGCTTCCATCAACGATCAAATCAGCTTGCCCAAAAACGATCCCTCCAGCGAAGATATCCTGACGCGCTTTAAGCAACAAAAAACAAATTTCCGGTATTGGACGTTTATGGGGCTTTCGTACCGTTTTGGAGCATTGACCAATAGTATCGTCAACTCTCGCTTTGATGAAAGTGGTGGTTTTTACATTTCCTATTAACGCCTTGCTTTGTTAGCATTAACCCAATAAGCCATGACAACTTTTTCTTTTTCTCCCGAACTTCAGGCATGGGCAAATGCTGGGCTTGTTCTCTTGGTCTGGAGCATGATTGCTTTGTTGATGTGGGGTATCCTTGAGGTCAAACAAAATTGGCATCCGGTTCTACGAACGGGTCTTTATCGGGCTGTGATGGTCGCTTTGCCGTTAGGAATTTCTATGGGTGCACTTGGTTTTCCGGTCATGATGCCCGTAGAGGGATTGACAAAAACCGAAAATCTGGCGGACTCGCCAAACACCAAAACAGTTTTACCTGATCCTGTTCCCCCCTCTGCACAGGCAACCACCGTACCCACACCAGCACCCGAAACGCAAGCCGCTGCCAGTTTGCCTACCAACCACTTGTTTGCTACGCCTCCTCGTACCGACGTCACCTCTCTGATATGGATCATCGGCAGTTTAGGACTGGGGATGTTGTTGCTGTTTCAGATGGGAAAATTTGTGTACGAAACCGCGCTACTCCGGCGTTTTCGGCGTGGGCTGAAGGTCTCGTTACACCCAGATTTTCAGGACATGCTCAGTGCGTTATCACAGCAATTGGGCATTCGCCAGAATCGGGTGATGTTGGCAACAATCCCCACCGAAACCGTCCCTATGACCTTTGGGTGGCGGAGGCCCATGATTGTGCTGCCCGCCTCCTTATTGGAAAAACCGTTGGAGGCAGAAATGGCCATTTTCCATGAATTGGTACACATTCGCCGACACGACTTTGTATGGAATTGGGTAGAACGGGTGTTGAATCTGGCTTTCTGGTTTCATCCATTAATGTACCTGATTCGCAACCGGATTGCGCAGACCCGCGAACAAGTGTGTGACACCACGGTTCTAAGCATTGGATGTTATCCGGCGGAGGCGTATGCCCGTTTGTTGTTCCAACTTTCGGCGGCTCCAGCGCATCGCCCGGCCTTGCAAATGGCCGATACGTTTATGAGCCTCAAAGCCCGCCTCGAAGCCATGAAAGAAACGGTTCATTCGCAAAATCATATCCGGCGTGCCAACCGATTGGGCAGCCTGATGAGTTTTGCTTTTTTAACCTTGACCACTATCGCCCTTGCCGGAACCAAATTCCACCAGCCAGAAAGGCATCTTCCTGTTACCAGTCACGTGAATGCAACAAACGAAGACTGTAAGCTATCTTTTGAAAGCGGGCAGATTAGCCTATATGGCAACGAAGATTTGGAGGTAGAGGAGACTTATCGTTCCCATAAGGGTTTTTGTTCTGGTATTATCCTGCATCCACAAACGGGGTTGATTCGGTTTTCTACGGTTCCGTTTCTGAATGCCCAAAGAGTTGGCAGTGTGAGCAAAGGCTTGTTGCGGCTTTCGATAGATGGTGTTCAGGTTGCGATTACTTCTCAGCAAGCCATTTTAGCAAACCCCAACCGCCAACCGCTCTATGGGGCACGTTACCCGTACATTCAACCGGAAAACTGGCGCAACAACCGTCCGGAGGGTAGTTTCGAGCGTTTCTCTAATCCGCAGTGGTACTTTGGCTTGGAGGCCGAAATGCCGCCTGAAGAAGAGGAACAGGCTAATTTAACGGTAGCAGGTTTCGATCACGGTGTCATTTTCTCGCCAAGAATGATGAACGGAAAATCCGTAACCCGCAATGTTTTCACGATGAGTAGCCTCCGAGACCGACTGCTTTTCTGGTACGTTGAAGGGATTGGCCGGATTGTGTTTTCGGAAACGAAGTTTCGAGGTGCGGTATTGACGGCAGAAGTAAACGGAAAAAACATGGAGATTCGTTATAAGGGAAAGGTTTACAATGTCCAGATGGAACACAATTTTTTCCGAGACCGTCGTAGTGGACAACTTTGGGTGCAAATAGAGCCTAATCCCCTTCACGATTCAAGCGGAACTGCCACTACCCTCGAAGAGATAGATCGTGTCCCATTCCGGCGTGGACAAGTCAATAACGCTGGCACCTTCACAACCGAGGAGGATAATTACATTGGGGGAAATGCTTTCGCACGCGCAGGAAGTTACCCAAACAGTTCGGGTAGTGCCAGCGCCCATGGCGGTACCCCCGAAACCAGTAGCGCACGTTTCGCTGAAAGCCCAGCAGACGTCAACCTATCCGGCGACGTGAGTGGTCGGCTATCTCAATTAGGCACTCTTTTGGAGCAACAAAGCGAACAGCTGCAATGGGAAAATTATCAGGCACAAGACCTGTATAATCAGTATAACCGTGCAAACACCGAGTATGGCGAGCAAATCTGGCAATATGGTGCTCGTATTAGTCAAAAACAAAGTGGCCTTGCGTTGCTACAGTCCCAATTACGGCAGCAAGAAGACTTGTATGTACGTGGAAAAGCGGTGTATAATGCTCAAAGGCTACAGGAATTTGAACAAAGAGTGGAACAATTACGCAATGAAATCGAAACGTTGAAACGCCGCAAGCCGAAAGCTCCGGCTTCTCGCTTGCGTAGTTCCAGTTCGGGGAGCAGGGGCGGTGATGAATCGGGGAATGCGCCCGCATGGTCGCCCAATGGTGCTGGGACCTTACCGGCTTGGCCTTCCGGTCCCAGTGACACCCGTCCGGCACGTGCGCCAAGTAGTACGTCAGGCGCCACCCCGGCGAGAACCCTCAACGGACAGCGAGTGGCGCAGCCTGCGAGAGGTACGAGTGTGACCAGTTCCAATGGCTATACCTTTGTGTGCGAGGCCGGAAATGATTGCTCCGTCACCACATCGTGTACGGAGAATAAAAACTGTAACGGGTTCGCCACGTTTAGTACCAGCCCACTCAACCGGGCAACAGAAAAAGACGGTAACAAAGCCTCAAAGCCTTGCCCAGTCAATCTACCTTGTGCATCAGGTGGCACGGGTGCAACAACCTCAGGTCAACAGCGCAATAGACTGCCTAAAGAATAACAGATCAATCCTCCTTCAACAACAGACCCGTTTAAGCATATGCTTTGCGGGTTTTGTTGTTTTGAGGCCATCGGGGAAAACAACGAAAAAGGCATCAGATGTGCTTTACCCGATGCCTTCCAATTGTATAAAAGTTCAACCTTTCTTTCGGAGATACACTTCATTTCTACACGAACAACATGTTCGAGTAAAGATAGAAGCATTCGGTATCAAGCCGTCAAACGTTCTACCAGTGGGGTGTTATTCCCCTTCATAGATATTGATCTCATCCATTGGGATCATATTCTTGGGGATTTTTTTTCGCACGATGGTTGGTTTTTTGCCCCCTTTAGACGTCTCAGTAACCTGATTCCCCGTCAGAAGGTTTTTACTCACTTTTTTACTATCGCCATTTGCACGGTCGTAGTCCACTCGGTCTTCCCCAATCAACATCATACGCTTAAACAGCGACTCCCAGCGAAACCGTTGGGTTAGGTTGGTCGCTTCACGAGATCCCATCAATTGATCCACAATTACCACACCATTTTTAATTTCTGTTTTCACCGATGTAAGCATACCACCGCAGGTAGTACACTGTAACACATAGTGCCCGACGGTATTCAATTCAAAACCGTTACCATTTTTTTTCCGAAAAATGATAACCAAGGCACGGTAACGGGTAGTAGGCGCACCGTTTTCGTCTTCGGCGGCGATGTCTTCAACCAACTGAAGCGCCGCATCTATACGCCCGTCTTTGTTGAGGTCTCCGGTAGCTTGTTCTTCCAAAGTCCAGCCTTCCGGCACAAAATCACCGATATTCATGCCTTCCTGGGCCACATCATCCCAGCTAAGTGTCCGAATATCTTCGTCTTGGGCTTGTGCCAGTCCAAATATCCAGCAGAAGCAAAGGGTTAAGAGAAGTTTTTTTTGCATGACTTTACGTAAGGTTAGTGAATGAAGTTTATGGGTTATATGAAAAGCGTTTTTGGCCCTAAAAACATGAGGAAGGTCATCCAGAGATGTTTTAAAAGGGCTATAGCAATTTGAAGTTACCATAAAACCATCCTGATTTCTACCGGAGGCGAAAAAATAATCCAACAAGTTTTTTATGTACCCTTCTATGGCATAGCACAATTAATGGCAGATACTGCAACCATTTTGCATGATGATTCGTTGAAGAATGTATAAATTAATAACCATGCATCAATAAAGGCCCTTCCTCTTATCCATAACTCACTATGGAAACACCCACTTCCCCCTCCAATACCGTCGCCAAGGTAATTCGGAACTCGGCCCTTGCTCTTGGAGCGGCCACCGTCGCTGCCTTGAACGCTCTTGCATACCGTCATGCACATCTGCTGACCCGATATGTGGAGGCACCACGGGGGTTGAAAAAACATCCTGCCGAGCTGACGTCGGCCGAGCGGTTTCAGGCCGCGCTCAAAGGAATCGGAAATCCGCGCCCGCAAAACGACCAGTTTCCAGAACGCCCCTATAAAACCATCGAAATTCCGGGAGAGGAGCACACTTTGGAAGCGTGGCTTCTACCCGCAGAACAGGCGCTGGGGACTGTTGCGCTTTTTCATGGCTACACCAGCAAAAAATCCGACTTACTGGATAAAGCATTGTTTTTTCATGATGCAGGCTATGAGGTTATACTGGTGGACTTTTCAGGATCGGGAGGATCGGGTGGGTCCCAAACCAGTATAGGCTACTACGAAGCGCACGAAGTGGCGGCGGTTTGTCGGTATCTCGAAGAAACAAGCAAATCACCCATAATACTTTTTGGCACTTCGATGGGAGCAGTTGCCATTTTGAAGGCGCTGGCCACCGAAGAATTAAGCAGCCTCAAAAACCAACCCCGTGCCCTCATTCTGGAATGCCCATTTGGCTCTATGTATCGTGCCGTTGCCAATCGGTTTGAGAATATCGGCATTCCCACCTTTCCGGTTGCTGCCCTGATGGTATTTTGGGGAGGTGTACAAAACGGCTTTTGGGCCTTTAGACATCGCCCAACCGACTATGCAAAACGGGTTTCAGTTCCAACGTTGCTCATTTGGGGCGAAAAAGACCCACACGTCCGCCGAGAAGAGGTGGAGGCGGTGTACAAAAACCTCGCAGGCCCTAAACAGTTGTGTTGCTTACCCCATGCAGCCCATTCCGACTTTATGCTCGCCGATGGCGAACGATGGCGGCAGGTTGTCCATGACTTTATGACACATCTGAGCGCCTAAAATAGCTAAATTTGTAAATAAAAAATATTTTCTGCTTGATTCATACAGGGAAATTCCCGATGTTGCCACCAATATCCATATCACCCTAAAAAAGAATAAAAGCTATGAAAAAGTATTTTTGGATTTACCTTATCGCAGTGATGACCCCTTTTACTTGGGCGCAGTCTTCGCCGAAAATTCTATCCTATAAAATCTTGAAAATGGTTCCTGTTTCTGCAATCGAAAAAGACGCCTTCGACGAACTCCTCACGGAAGTGCGAAGTCCGCAACTTCAAACGCCGGAAGCCATGTTACGGTCCTTGACGATGGAATCTGGCGCAAGACCACTTGTATGGTGTGCAGCGCCCACCGAACAAGGCAATAGCCAAGTCTGCACGTTTAGACTCGAAGGCTTGGAAGACGACAGTGTGGCCGGCGAAGTAAAAAAAATCCGCTTTCGGCAAATCAGCCGAGTATGGATTCCCGAAAAAGTAGAAACCGCTTGGCGGTGTGCGGAAGGGCGCGGGAAATCAGATGCATACCACACCACCACTTGTCAATAACCTTCGCATTTTTGATTCCCCAATCGTACAACCATGCGGTTGGGGCTTTGTTTTGTATTATAACTGATTTAGAAAACCCAACAGAACTTGTGAACCAAAAACGTTTTCTGTATTATAGTAAAGCCTAAACGCATCCCCCCCCTTATACCCATGCCTCGATTGATTGGATTAGACTTCGGCGAAAAAAGAATTGGCGTGGCCATCACCGACCCATTACAGTTGATTGCCCAGCCACATGGTACCTATCACCAAGCAGAACTCTGGTCGGTTTTGACCAAAATGGTGCAGGAAGAACCGGGTGTGGAGGCCTTTGTCGTGGGATGGCCCTTGCAAGAAGACGGCTCCGAAGGGGCTGCAACCTTTAGGGTGGCGACATTTATCCAACAGCTATCCGAAAAATTTGCTGATATTCCGATTCACAAAATAGATGAACGATATACCTCCGAAATGGCCATTGAAAGCATTCGGGCTTCGGGATTACGCATGAAGGCACGGCGCGAAAAATCGCGGGTGGACAGAACGGCAGCCGCCATTCTACTTCGTGACTTTATGGAACTGCGCTAATTCTTCTACCTACACGCCCCGTAATATTCTTACTTAAACCAAACTTCGAAATAACGCTTATGATTTTGCCCATTAGACGTTACGGTGATCCGGTGCTGCGCAAAGAAGCGCAAGCAATAACCTCAAACACACCGGAACTTCAGACGCTTATAGACAACATGTTTGAGACCATGAAGAATGCAGATGGCGTTGGCTTGGCTGCACCGCAAATAGGCGAAAGTATCCGACTGTTTGTGGTAGATGTTCGTCATTACGAAGAAGACTATCAAGAAAAAACCGGAGAACCTTTCCCTGATGCCTGGAAAGAATGTATGGTTTTTATCAATCCAGAAATCATAGCAGAAAGCGACGAGGAATCCGAGTATGAAGAAGGTTGTCTTTCTGTACCCGACATCCACGAGATGGTGACACGGCCCAGCAAAATTAGCCTTCAATATTTAGACCGGAATTTCGCGCCTCAGACAATGGAGGTGGATAAACTGGTGGCACGGGTTATTCAACACGAGCACGACCATTTAGAAGGCATTTTATTCTTAGACCATATGAGCGCTTTTAAACGCCGAATGCTTCAACGGAAACTTCGCGACATTCAGCGCGGTGTTCTGGAAACCAAGTATCCTATGGCCAAATTGTCTGCTTAAGTCTTTCTCTTCATAAGAATGGTAAACATATGTTTTTATTGGAAAATGTAACTCATCAATACGACGGCCAAACCGTTTTGGATATGCCCTCGTGGAAGGCGGATCAAGGTGAGCAATGGATCATGCTGGGCCCTTCTGGCTCCGGAAAAACCACGCTTCTCCACATTTTGGCGGGCCTATTGAAGCCCACCAGTGGAAACGTAACCATTGCAGGCCAGAATCTGGGCACTTTGGGTGTGGCACAGATAGACCGCTTTCGTGGACAGAATATTGGCATCGTATTTCAGAGAATGCACCTGTTTGGTACATTAACTGTACGCGAAAATTTGTTAATGGCCCAATTTGTGGCGGGGGAACCGCAAAGCGAGGAGCGGGTGGATGAAGTGCTGGAAGGATTAGACATTGGAACCAAAAAATTCGCCTACCCCGCACAACTGAGCGTAGGACAGGCGCAACGTGTCTCTATTGCACGTGCTGTGATCAATCGGCCCAAAGTAATTCTAGCGGATGAACCAACCTCCGCTTTGGATGATCAGAACTGTGACAAGGTGTTGGAACTGCTCAAAAAACAGGCAGAAACGCATAAAGCAACATTGGTCATAACCACACACGATCAGCGCATCAAAGATGCTTTTGGTAACCAGTTTAATTTGTAGTCCCACCCATCAGCCTGCATACACCCATGAATTTATTAAAACTAAGCCTGTCTTATATCCGACGGCAAAAACTGACCACGCTGCTCAATACATTTTTGCTGGGGATTGGTATTGCTACCATCCTTCTCCTCTTGTTGTTTAGTGCACAGTTCGGAGAGAAAATGGAGCGTGATGCAAAAGGAATAGACATGGTGGTTGGGGCCAAAGGAAGCCCTCTCCAGTTAATCCTTTCTGGTATTTATCATTTAGACGTTCCGACAGGCAATATACCCCTTTCTGAAGTGGAAAAACTCAAGGCCAACCGAATGGTAAAAGAGGTAATCCCACTCTCCCTTGGGGATAGTTACAAGCAATTCCGTATTGTTGGAACCACCGAAGCCTATCCGGCCCATTACGAGGCCAAGGTGGCCTCTGGTAAAATGTTTGGTGGCACTTCCGAGGCCACCATAGGCGCACAAGTGGCAAAAGAAGCGGGCCTTAAGGTGGGGGATACTTTTGTAGGCGCACACGGCTTAGTACAAGGCGGTGAAGGCCATCACCAACACCCCTACAAGGTGGTGGGGATACTGGCACCGACCAATACCGTGATGGACCGGCTGATCCTCACCAGCCTTGCTTCTGTCTGGGATGTACACGGTTTACCACACGACAAGGCCGATGAACACGAAGACGAACACCATGCTGACGAAGTACACGATCATGAAGAGGAAATCAAGGCCAAGCCAGATTCTGCCGCCAAGGTTACCGAAGAGATAAAACCCTTACCAGTCCCTGCGATTACTGGTGCCCCTGCGGTTATGGGAGGGATGTTGCCTTCGGGCACAATAACTGAAAGCGGCCCGGAAGTAACTGTTGCCCTTGTAAAATTTGCCAGTCCAATTGCCACCGTTATGCTGCCCCGAAGCATTAACAGCCAAACGAAACTTCAGGCAGCAACCCCCGCGCAACAGTTGGCAAACCTGTTACAATTGGTGGGCGTGGGTATTAGCACCATTCGGGTTTTTGGTTTTATCCTCATGTTTGCAGCCTTGTTGGGGGTGTTTATTGCCCTCTACAATGCCATTCAGGAGCGCCGTTACGACTTGGCGATGATGCGAGCGTTGGGTGCTTCTCGTGAAAAAATCTTTCTCCATGTGCTCTTGGAAGGATTGATTTACGCCATCATGGGAATTGCCGTCGGTGTATTATTAGGACATGGTATCACCGAAATCATCGGCCAAGTGCTCTCGACGGCCAATCAGGTGGAATTGACCGGGCTTCGCTTTGTACCTGGAGAATTTTGGGTAATACTCGCAGCCCTAGGAACGGGCGTTCTCGCAGCCCTGATACCTGCATTTCAAGCATATCGGACCGACATTGCACAGACCCTCGCAGACTGATCATGCAAGCATCATGGCATCTAATAAGCCGGAAGTCAGCAAGACCTTCGGCTTATTAGGGTAATGAAATTTTTTGAAAAATAGTTTATAACCAGTATGAAAGTTAGGTGTCCACCTACCCAGACGGTTGCACCAAGTAGGTGAAGGAAAAGAGCAATTTTATTTATCATTTATGATTAGCATTAAAATATATTGAGATAGCAATTGAGCAAGGCATCGGGTAATTGGTTGGCATGTCGCAGAATTTGGTACCCACCGCGTCCGAATATTTGTGGGAGGTAGAACTTGGCCGTTTCGTCAATGGCGATTGCAGAGACGTGCATTTGTTTTTCTCGTGCCTCGCTAATCGCTTTTTGCGTGTCGTAAATGCCATATTGCCCCTCGTAGGTATCATAGTCATTCGGTTTCCCATCGGTTAATAGTAGCAACCACTTGGTATCTGCCCGCACTTGGGAAAGTAAATAAGTGGCATGACGAATAGCCGGCCCGATTCTTGTGTAACCACTACTTTCGATGGCACCAATATGGTCGCGACTGGCTTCCCATGTGTGATGAAAGGCTTTGGCCGTATGATAATAACAATGGTTGTGCGTCCGACTGGAGAAGGTGTCTAACTGAAATATCACTTCTAATTGCTGCCAGACCTCCGATACCATAACCAATGCTTCTTTTTCGGTATCCAAAATCCGTTTGTTGTTGCTATACCCATCTGTGCTTAGGCTTACATCAGTCAGAACCAGAATGGCAATTTCTTTGGTTCGTTTTCGCTTTGCATTATAAAGATTTTCTGACGGTGTAATGCCGCATCGTCTATCAACAAAGGCTTCTACGGTGGCATCTAGGTCTGGTTCGTCTCCCCATGCCAGCCTTTTCTTTACATGATAATCGGTAAGAAACCGTTCGGCATGTTTTAACATTTGGCGGATGCGCCCTTGATTTTCATGGATGATTTTTTGGGTATATAAAAGTTTTTTCTCTTTTATAAAAGCGGGAAATACCTTGCAAAACCCTAATTTATACTGCTTTTTATTCCGATCCCACTCGTCGTATTGTAAATGGAAAGCCGTTTGCCCTGGTGCATGAACCTCGATCAAGCCAAGCGAATCCACAAATTCCGATTTATAAATGGAGTGAACCGGGTTATCCACCCGTACCACATGCCTCAAGTCCAAGTCGCGTAGTGCCTCGCTGTGTTCCTCCAAATCGTCGCTGCCATCAAAGTCTCGCCACCGCCCTGAGAACTCGTCTAAGGTCTCAATTTTCTCGAAATTATGTGTAAGAGTATAATTCTCCTGTTCTCGGGTATCCACCTTTAGCAACTCGGTTTGTTCTTTGGCGGGGGCTTGATGTTCCGTATAGCCTTCTTTATCCTTATCATCGGCCACGGTATTTCGGTTGACCACTCCTTTTAGCGCCTCCAACACCTCCAACTCGTCTATGCTCGTATATAGCCATTTCCCGTACACGAAAGAGGTGTCGAAGCGCATTTCTTCGATCCCATTTTTTTTTTGCTTTCGTTGAAATGATTTTTCCTGATTGAGCACCGAACGATATAGGTCTGGAAATGCCGCAAACTCCTTGCTCAGGAAATGAATGACCTCCTCGGCTTGTTCCTGTGCCTTTGTCACCGATGCTTCGTAGGTATGGTTGTTGTGGTCTGTCCAAACATGCCGGAGCATATATTGCCCATACAAAAACAGGGTTCGGAATAGGAAAAAGGCTTCGTTTGCCTCGCGAGAATCGCCGCGGTCATAGAGGCGCGGTAGAAAAAAGGAGGTGCCCTTATAGCCACCCACGTCTTCCGAGGGATGTAAGGTAATGGCCTTTCCACATAAAAGCCGTGCCAGCGACGTAAGACGAGGTGAGATTTCCTCTAAAGCAACCGCCCGTGCCACTCGTTCGGGATCAGGTTTCTCCGATCTGACAAACGTGACCAAACGGTGGATTTTTTTGAAGACGAATTGATCCCATTCCATAATAATCGCCTAAAAAATCATCGCAATTAGGTCTTTCAGAGAAGCCTTCACATCTTCGTCGTCGGTCAGGGTTTCGGCAATCGAAACGGTACAGGCCAACCGAGGTGGTAAACCACTGGCAATCAACTTTCCCGCATCCACCAGCAACCTCGTAGAAACTGTTTCGGTAAGGCCCAATTCTACGCTGTTACGAATTTTGGCTGCGATGGCCACCAATTTTTGCGCCACATTTTTCTCCACCTTGGTCTCCGAGAGGATGATTTCCATTTCAAGTTCTTTGGCGGGATACTGAAAAGACAGCGTGACAAACCGCTGACGAGTGGAAGGTTTCAATTCTTTGTATCCCTTCTGATACCCCGGATTAAAAGAAGCCACGAGCATAAAATGATCTGGAGCCTTCAGGTTTTCGTGATGCCGATCTAAGTACAGCATCCGGCGATGGTCGGTAAGCGAGTGAATCGCCACCATAACATCGGGGCGAGCTTCGGCAATTTCATCCAAATAGATAATTCCACCTCCCCGAACAGCACTCGTGAGCGGGCCATCTATCCACTCGGTATCATTTCCTTTGATAATATAGCGGCCCAATAAGTCCACTGTAGAAGTCTCTTCGTGGCACATAACCGTTATACAAGGTAAATCCAACTTCTGGGCCATGTATTCCACAAACCGTGACTTGCCCGACCCTGTGGGACCTTTTAATAAAAGTGGGAGACGATTTCGAAAACAATGATCAAAAACCTCGACCTCGCGGGCAATAGGCTTATAATAAACTTGTTCGATAGTGGACGAGAACAACACTTCCATAGGTTAAGCCAGAAAAAAAAAAAGGGTTCCGCAGCGGGCAGAACCCTTTAAGGTGAAAATTTATACCACAACTGCGGTATCTTCGGAAACGCCAAGCGCTTCATCCGACGGGAAGCCGAACTTGGTGAAGTCGAAAATGTATAGGGCAATTCCCGCCGTAAACAGACTTGCTGCCAATACCAACCCCAAGAAATGAGGTTCTACCTCGCGCTGAACCTGCAAAAAGTCCATACCCATCTTCCGCTCTAAATACACTTGGGCAATACCTGCAACCGCAAAAGCACCCGTCATACCCAGCATACCGATATTGGATAACCAAAAGGCCAGATTACCCGTCATGCTTCCATAATTCTTACGGCCTGTCATGAGCGGCATCGAATAATTAATAATGGCCAGAACAATCATGGCATATGCCCCCCAAAACGCCAAATGTCCGTGCATGGCCGTCACTAACGTACCATGCGTATAGAGGTTAACCTGTGGTAATGTATGTGCAAACCCTAAAAATCCTGCACCTACAAAAGACATAATGGCACACCCAATAGTCCACATCAAAGCCAATTTATTAGGGTGCTCACGACCACTCCGACGGTACATGGTGATCGCAAACAATGCCATTCCCAGAAATGCCAAAGGCTCTAACGCAGAGAAAATACCGCCCACCCAGAGCCAGTACTTCGGCGCGCCAATGTAATAATAGTGATGGCCCGTTCCCAAAATACCCGATAAGAAGGTAAGCCCCACAATGATGTACAACCACTTTTCTATTACTTCGCGATCTACGCCGGTTAGTTTGATTAATAAATAAGCCAAAATGCCACCCATGATTAACTCCCAAACCCCTTCTACCCAAAGATGCACCACCCACCAACGAAAATAGGAGTCCATCGTCTGGTTCTCGAAATATATCATGCCGGGCAAATATAGCAAGGCTGCTGCCACCAAGCCCGTATAAAGAACGATCGAAGTGGTGGAGGCTCGATTCGCCTTGAATACCGTCATCCCGATGTTGAACAGAAACGTGAGAACATTCACAACCACTAAATAATCTAATGGGCGTGGAATTTCCAAAAACTTGCGACCTTCCCACCAGTTTACATGGAAGCCAATCAGCGCAACTACGCCAACCACAACCAATGAAGCAAGTTGAATGTAGGCCAACTTAACGGAATAAAGCTCGCGCTGTACCTCGTCTGGAATAATGTAATGCGCTGCTCCCATAAAGCCTGTTAATAACCACACAACCAAAAGGTTGGTATGCACCGCACGGGCTGTATTAAATGGGATCAAATCGTGTAAAACATCAAACCCCATATGGGCAAAACCCATAATGAAGCCATAAATTAGTTGGAGAGAAAAAAGCAGCATACAGGTTGCAAAAAACCAAAAAGCTACTTTCTGAGAGGCGTATTTCATAGTTAAGACCTGTTAAAGGATTATTTTAGGGTTTGAAGGAAAGCCACAAGTTGGGAAATGTCCCCGTCTGGTAAGCCTAATTTTGGCATCTTGGAGTCTGGTTTTACCGACATAGGGTCTTTGATGCGCTTTGTCATCTCCTCCACACTCATGCGGCTGGCTACTCCGTCTAAGGCCGGGCCAACATTGCCGCCTTTGCCTCCAACACTATGACACGCCGTGCATAATTGCGAGAACGTAGCCGGAGCGCCTTTTAACAAATCCAGATTAGAGGCGGGGGCAGATGCCGTGGTGGCAGATAAGGTGGGCTTCGCCGGAAAACCATTCAAATCCACCTCGCCTGCCCATTTTAAAAAAGCAATTACATCGTTAATTTGGTTGTCCGAAAAATGATAATTCGTCATCTTCCGCTCTCCGGGATACATGGCTTCAGGATCCTTCAAAAATGTTTTTAGCCAAACCTCTCCACGCCTTTCCACTACTTTGGTTAGTTCCGGTGCATAATAAGCACCTTCTCCAAAGATGGTATGACATCCCATGCAGTTATTGGCTTCCCAAATTTTTTTGCCCCGATCTACAGCAGGCGTAATATTGGCGGCTCGTGTCTGATTAGGCACCTGTCGTATGGTATCTACCGTAAGCCATAGGAAAACACCGGAGAAAAAAATGGTACCAACAATAAAAAACAGCCTTGCCTGAGATTTTGAAAGCATAGCGTCTGAATGTTTAGGGTGTGCATATTTCGGACCGTCAACCGACAATCCATGTAGTTTTATTATTCAAATCCAATTTTCTTACTCACCAAGTCCCAAGTAAGCTCATCTACATAGGTTTCGATCAGTATCCGGTTTAGATCAACCTTCAGCCCTTCGTAGTATGGATGGATAGGACATGGGGACTCGGAGGAGCAACGTTCTAAGCCTAAGCCGCATCGCTCGAACAAGCCAACACCCTCGATGGCCACCACGATTTCTTTCAGATTGATGCGTCTATCCAAGGGCAATCTAAAACCACCTTTTGGCCCGTTTAGAGAAGTCACCAAATGCGCCTTCCGCAAACGTTGCAGAACTTTAGCGGTATAGGCTATAGGCGTGTGTATCCCAGACGCAATGGTTACAAGGCTTACCCACCCTTCTTGATCAGGCTGTAAAGCCAAAAAACACATGGCCTTAATGGCATAAGTGGTTGCCTTGGCAAACATGGCATAGAGAGTTAGTACCTTACCAGTAGGGCATCAATAGGTCAACGCCTGATGTACAGAAAATATGAAACCCAAATTCAATTTAGGATTCGCAAGTCCGATATTCAATAAAAAAGAATAAAAGACCTTTTAGTACTTTTTAGCGTTTAAAAAAGATATATCGCATCAAATGCACATATAAAAAATCCTTAAATCGTTGTTCAACAAAATAAGGATTTGGTATATGGTTTTTGACCGTCTGTAGATATGACACCTGATCTTTTAAAAACCAGACTATTCGCCGCTTGATAAGAAAACCTCTATTCTGAGAGGCGTTTATTCAGTTGCTTTCTGTTTGAGCCATCTTTTGGTTGACCAATAACGCTACCTGATTTTGCGCACTCTCTCGGATGGAGTGATGGCTTAGCTGGTGCATCACCTTATGACGCGCCGTAGAGAAGCTGTTGTGTAGAAAACAAGGATTATCTGTAGAGCAAGATGTGAAGCCCATCACGCAGCGCATCAACTCACCCAAGCCGTCTGTTACCTCCACAACCCGTAAAATGGGCATTGCTAACTGCTCTTCTGTTAGATAGAACCCCCCGCCTGGGCCTTTAACAGACGTGACAACCCCAAACCGCGCCAAAATTTGTAAGACTTTTGCCAAGTAAGGTTCTGGAATTTCTAAAGTTGTTGCCATGCTTTTAACGCCCAGCCGATTCTGGGCAGACGCTTGATCGGCCAAATACAATACCGCACGCAAGGCGTAGATACACGAGTTTGAGAACATTTTGTAGGTGTTTTCACTACACAGGGTTAAGGAGAAGGCGTGAAAAAAATAATAAAAGACTTTTTTATCTTTTAATTAATACCGTACTGAGTTTGAAAAATAACAAATCCTTAACCAATTGTTTTGGAGAAGAACGCAACGAAGAGGACTTGTGCCTACTCATCGAATAAAATTCACCTAATCCTTAATTTACTATGAAATACTTAACAACACTCGTTCTATGCTTGGGTATATCAGGCTTTAGCCTCTCTTTCATGGGGTGTTCATCCAATACGAACGAAACCAGTTCGGGTAAAATGATCAATGCAGAGCTGACCGATCCCCCATTTGTCCCAAAGGCCGATATTGGCGACCGCGCCCCTATCAAGTGGCGGGTGGACCTGGAGGTTATCGAAAAGACCGCACGTATGGCCGATGGGGTGGAATATACCTTCTGGACCTTTGGTGGGGTTGTTCCCGGTAAATTCATCCGTACCCGTGTAGGAGACGAGGTGGAGTTTCATCTAAAGAACAATCCGAGTAGCAAGTTACCGCACAACATAGATCTACACTCCGTCACAGGACCGGGCGGGGGAGCTGCCGCTTCTTTTACTGCACCGGGGCACGAGTCCGTATTTTCTTTTAAGCTCATCAATCCGGGCTTGTATGTGTATCACTGTGCTACGGCCCCGGTTGGGATGCACGTTGCAAATGGGATGTATGGCCTTATTCTGGTAGAGCCAAAAGGTGGTTTACCGAAAGTGGATAGAGAATACTACGTAATGCAAGGCGATTTTTATACCAAAGGTGCTTATGGCGAATCAGGACTTCAGCCTTTTGATATGGAAAAAGCCATTGCCGAAAAACCAGACTATGTGGTGTTTAACGGCTCGGTTGGAGCCTTGACAGGTGATAAAGCACTTAAAGCAAATGTGGGCGAAACCGTACGCTTGTACATTGGCAATGGTGGCCCGAACATGGTTTCCTCTTTTCATGTCATTGGCGAGATTTTCGACAAGGTATATATAGAAGGGGGCGATACCATCAACAACAATATTCAAACAACGCTTATTCCGGCAGGTGGCTCGGCAATTGCAGAATTTAAGGTGGACGTACCCGGTACCTTTATTCTGGTGGATCACTCCATCTTTAGGGCCTTCAATAAAGGAGCCTTGGGTATGTTGAAAGTTGAAGGTCAGGAGGATAAAACCATCTACTCCGGCAAACAAGACGACCGGATTTATCAACCCGAAGGAGGAGTGATCCAAACCATAACTGCGGATAAACCCGTTGCACCTTTAGCTAAAAACTTACAAGAGCGCATTGCAATGGGTAAATCCCTGTATTCCGCCAATTGCCAAGCATGTCATCAGGCAGAAGGACAGGGGATTAAGGGCGCCTTCCCGCCACTGGCTAAGTCCGATTATTTGAACGCAGATCCCAAGCGTGGGATTCATGCAGTGGTAAATGGCTTGAACGGCAAAATAGTTGTCAATGGCGAGCACTATGATGGTATCATGCCAAAGTTATCTCTTAATGACGAGCAGACGGCGAATATCCTCACGTTTGTCCTAAATAGTTGGGGTAACAAGGGCGGAGAAATTACGCCTACCCAAGTGAAATCCATTCGGAAATAATACCCAATAACCGATATGAAATACCTTTTTTTGATTGGATTAATACTTTGGTCTTCTTGTCAGACGCCAGAGGAAAAGAAGACCAAAGGCCACATGATCCATGTGCTATCTCAAGCCAAAGAAAGTGCCTATTTGACACAAAACAATCGTGTGGAGATGGTTCCTATAAAAGGTGGGAAATATCGGGCATTTTACGGAAAAGACGCAGCATTGGTGACGGTCCAAGACTTTGAGCTAGACTCAACACCCGTTACCAATGCCCAATATCTACGCTTTGTGGAACAATTCCCAGAGTGGGGAAAAGGAGCGATTGCCTCTATTCGGGCAGATTCATCATATCTGGCACTATGGACAGACCCGCTCGTACTGGGAGAAAAAGCCCCGCCCAATGCTCCCGTCGTAAATATTTCTTGGTTTGCAGCAAAAGCCTATTGTACTTGTATGGGAAAACGATTGCCCACAATGGATGAATGGGAATTTGTGGCCAGGGCCGATGAGAAGCAACCGGATGCCCGCAACAACCCTGCCGCTTATCAAAGGTGGTTAGACTGGTATTCCGAAGCAAAAAAAACTGTTCTGCCCAATATCCGACACACCAAACCCAACTACTGGGGCGTGTATGACCAATATGGATTGGTTTGGGAATGGGTGTCTGACTTCAACGCCGTGCTGATTTCCGGTGAGTCGCGGAAAGATGCCAAAGTAGATGACCGGGGGCTATTTTGTTCGGGTGGGTCGGTGGGCGTAGAAGACCTCAAAAACTACGCTGCTTTTATGCGGTATGCCTTCCGTGGAAGCCTCAAAGCCCGATATACCATTCAGAATTTAGGATTTAGGTGCGCCAAATCCAAAACATCTTGAGGATTTAGAGATGAAAAAGTTACTCTTATTCTGTCTATTATTTATCGTAGGATGCAAAAAAGAAGAAAGCCTTCCACCAGCAAAAACCATAACGATGAAGCAAGGCGAAGGTCAGTCAATCTTCCAGTTACCCGGTACGTGGGCGACACAAGAAGGAATCTCCACCCAATTGGGCTCCTTAAAAGGAAAAACCACTCTATTGGCTATGATCTATACCTCATGCACTTTTGCCTGTCCACGACTATTGGCAGACATGAGACGGATAGAGGCCAAAATTCCTACTTCCGAACGATCTAACATGCGCTTTATCCTGATCAGTATAGACCCAGAACGGGATACGCCCCAAAAACTAAAACAGTTTGCGGCTGATAATAAATTAGATTTGGCTTATTGGACGCTTATGCGGGGATCACAGTCCGATTTGGAGGAACTCTCCGCAGTACTCGGTTTCCGATTCCAGAAAATCAGCCCGATAGATTTTGCACATTCCAACCTGCTTACGGTGTTTAATCCCCAAGGCGAAATGGTCTTCCAACAAGAAGGCATTGGCACCAATCCAGACGAGGTGGTGTCTGTGATGCAACAAACTGCCCGAAAACTCAGATAGGTTAATAATAAAAAAGGTGAAACAGCAAAAAAGGTGTGGCACAATGCTGTCACACCTTTTTTGGTATTATCGGTTCAACACGGAGTACTTCGACATAGCCACTTGGAATTCATAAAACACAACAAAAATGCAAGATGCTTCTCCTTCCTTGGCACGTAATGCACGGCTCATCATGGTTTCGGATGCCAACAACAACAAATATTACCATATGAACGCCCTTGCGGACGGAACCTTTGCGGTAGCATATGGCCGTATAGGAGGCCGTGCGACAACCGCCACCTATGATATGGCGCTGTGGGAAAAAAAATACCATGAGAAAATCCGAAAAGGCTATACAGATGTGAGCTATTTGTTTACTGATAAGAAAGTCATAGCTGAGCATTGCGACACCGGAAATGTCTGGATAGATGGCTTAATGAACCGTTTACAGAATTATGCAAATCGCTCCATACTGGCCAATTATTTAGTTGGATCTAATGAGGTGACAACTACACAAATCACCGAAGCACAAGGATTGATTAATAAAGTAGTTAAGGATTTTGAAGCGGGAACTGCAAATGAAGTCCTCAATCGTCAACTGATCCGGCTGTATGCCATTATACCCCGAAGAATGACCAATGTGCGGGATCACCTCGTACAGCCCAGCACCGAGGAAGCCGCGATTTGTAAAATGCTGGCGCAAGAACAAGCCACCTTAGATGTAATGGCCGGACAAGTAAAACTTTCGGATAACACGTCCACCACTAGACAAACCGATCTGCTTGCAATGCTGGGCATACAAATCCGAATGGTGGAAAACGAGTCGGAACTTGCACAGATCCGGTCGAAGATGCAAGAACATGCGCCCAAAATGGTGCGGGCTTTCGAGGTTACACATCTCGAACAACGGGATCGTTTCCAAAACCATGTACAACATGCCGATAACCAAGCCACGCATCTACTCTGGCACGGTAGCCGGAACGAAAATTGGATGTCTATCCTTGGAAGTGGCTTGGTATTACGCCCAAGCAATGCCATTATCACAGGGAAGATGTTTGGGTACGGGCTGTATTTTGCAGATAAGTTTCAAAAATCACTGAATTATAGTTCGCTTTCTGGCTCCTTCTGGGCGGGTGGTAAAGCCGATCGGGGATATTTGGCCTTATACGAAGTGCATACAGGGCGTGCACTCACCATCCGGCGCCATCAGCCGTGGTGCTACCAATTAGACGCTGACAATCTGAAAGCACGTGGCATCCTGCGGCGGCGCTACGATTCGGTTTTTGCCAAAGGAGGTGCGGATTTAATCAACAACGAGTACATCGTCTATAAAGAGACACAAAGCACCATCAAATACCTAATAGAAGTTGCACACTAATTCACTTATAGATATACGACCATGAACAAAAAAATTTCGGTATCGGCGGTACGGAAAGCCGCCTATCAGTTGATGCAGGATAATGGAATTACCACCACATTAGAAGTAAAGTTGGCGCTCCGAGAACGCGGTTTTTGGGCGGTTCAGACAGAAGTTTCTGCCATCATCGAGAAAGTGGCCGCACAAGAGGGTTGGTTTTGGCAATGTAATGGCCGATTTCGGCAGTATGCGCAATATCCAGAAATGATGCCCAATGTCTATGCGCCTATGGTGCATGGAACCGAGACCATTCGGTTTTTGTTTTTGAACTGAGGCTCTGGAAGAGGAGATTATAAAGTGCCGAAAAGACCAGCACATCCTTTAAAGGCAATATCCAAGTTCAAATGGTTTCCGCAAGCCACCTTTGTCTCCGATGATACGGATGCCGTTGGGCAACAGCTTTTTGCATGGATGCATAACCCCGCGCAAATCAAAACTGAACCTTTTACGTTTGAGGTGCTTTGGTGACGGAGGTTGCGTT
>JAEUSQ010000012.1 GCA_016788705.1 Bacteroidetes Order II. bacterium | reverse complement strand
CGTGGTGGAAGCCCTCACCGCTAAGTTCGGCTCGCTGTCGGATGGTTGGCATAAAACCATTCAAGATGCCCCAACCGATAAAATTCTGGACTTGTACGGAAAAGCCATGGCTGCGCAACGGCTGGAGGACGTAGCCTTGTAGTTTTGCAGTGCCTTATCCCCAATTCACCAAAACAGGCCGGAAATCTAACAGACGCCGACCTATTGCACACTTACGCTAACAAAAAACTACCGCTTAAGGTATAAGTTCCGCATTTCGTATGGCTTTTGGAAATGATCGTCCGAAAGTTCGTCAATAAAGACGATCGCTTCGCCGGTGGATTTCATTTCCGGACCAAGTTCTTTGGAAACCTCCGGAAACTTATCCCAAGAGAACACAGGTTCTTTGATTGCATACCCCACCAACTTGGAAACCAGCAACCCAGCATCACGGAACTTGGCCAACTTCTCGCCCAGCATCAGCCGTGTTGCATAATTCGAAATTGGCACGCCTGTTGCTTTTGCAACAAATGGCACGGTACGACTGGCACGTGGATTCGCCTCTATGACATACACATCATCTTTTTTGACCACCATCTGGATGTTTACCAAGCCTACGGCCTTCATGGCACGCGCAATAGAGCGGGTATAAGATGTAATGGTTTCGATCACGTGTGGCTTTAGCGAAAAAGGCGGCAGCACCGCCGTAGAATCTCCGGAATGCACACCAGCAGGTTCTATTTGTTGCATAATTCCACAGATATGTACGTCTTCGCCATCCGACAAAGCATCTACGTCTATCTCTACTCCGCCTTCCAGAAAGAGGTCTAAGAGCAATTGATTGTCCGGAAAAATATCAAAGATCCGTTGGGCATATTCGCGCACCTCGTCTTTGTTAATGGCAATCCTCATACCTTGCCCACCCAAAACATAGCTAGGGCGTACCAAAATAGGATAGCCGATGGTCTCGGAAACTACTGCGGCCTCGCTCGGAGAATGCGCCACGCCAAAGGGCGGGTAAGGGATTTCGAGCTGTTTAAGCAAACGAGAAAACTGCCCGCGATCTTCAGCTAAGTCCATATTTTTATATGATGTACCTAAAATCCGAATACCCACTTCGTGCAATTGGCGGGAAATGCGCAAGGCCGTTTGCCCCCCCATCTGAACGATCACACCAATGGGCTTTTCGTGCTCAATCACATCCATTACCCGTTCAAAGAAAACGGGTTCAAAATACAGCTTATCCGCAATATCGAAATCCGTAGAAACCGTCTCGGGATTACAATTGATCATAATGGCCTCGTAACCGCTTTCCTTTGCGGCCAAGACAGCATGGACGCAAGAATAATCGAACTCGATACCTTGCCCAATTCGGTTAGGGCCAGAACCAATAATCACCACCTTTTCTCGTTCCGAAACTTCCGACTCATTCTCATCGGCATATGTCGAATAGAAATAAGGAGTTTGTGCCGGAAACTCACCCGCACACGTATCCACCAATTGGAATACAGGCTTTAGGCCCAAGTGTTTCCGGTGTTGCCGCACATCATCTTCAGAAACATCCCCTTGGAGCAAAAACGCCAATTGTGCATCCGAAAAGCCATTTTGTTTGGCCTGCCGCAAGAGTGCCAAGGGCAACGTTTGCAAGTGGTGCGGGGCGATTTGTTTTTCTAACCGAACCAGATATTGAATTTGGTACAAAAACCACTTATCCACCTTGGTAATGTCGGCAATTTCTTCCACCGATGCCCCCATTTTCAATGCGGAACGAATTTGCAGGGTGCTGTCCCAATACGGTTTTTGCAGACGCGTCCGAATGACGTTTCGGCTAGGCTCTTCACGATCTGCACCCAATCCGGCACGCCCAATTTCCATACTCTGCCACGCTTTTTGGAGCGATTCTGTGAAGGTACGTCCGATGGCCATCACCTCGCCCACCGCCTTCATCTGGGTGGTCAGTACTTCATCGGCACCTTCAAATTTATCAAAATTAAAGCGTGGAACCTTTGTCACCACATAATCTATACTCGGCTCAAAACAGGCCGAAGTGGTTCCCGTCACGTCGTTGGGAAGTTCGTCTAAGGTATAGCCTATCGCCAATTTAGAAGCCACCTTGGCAATTGGATAACCCGTCGCTTTAGAAGCCAACGCCGATGAGCGCGAAACACGGGGATTGATCTCGATGGCAATCATACGGCCCGTTTTCGGATTAAAAGCGAATTGTACATTACACCCGCCAGCAAATGTCCCAATAGAACGCATCATCCGAATGGCCGCATCCCGCATCCGCTGAAAATCTTTATCTGAAAGCGTTTGTGTAGGCGCAACCGTCAACGAATCGCCCGTATGAACCCCCATCGGATCTAAATTCTCGATGCCGCAAATAATAATGACATTGTCGTTGGCATCTCGCAAGAGTTCCAATTCATACTCTTTCCAGCCAAACATGCTTTCTTCAATCAGTACCTCATGAACCGGAGACATTTCGAGTCCTCGGATCACCTTCCGGTCGAATTCGTCCTGTGTCCAAACGATACCGCCACCTGTTCCACCCAGTGTAAAGCTCGGACGAATCACCACGGGCAATCCACCCAATTCCTGGGTAATTTCCTTGGCCTCAAGCAGAGAATTGGCCACACGACTTCGCGCCTGATCCACCCCAATTTTCTCCATCAGATCCCGAAATTGTTGACGATCTTCGGTGATATCTATGGCGTCTATGTCCACCCCAATAATGTCAATATTCCTCTTTTTCCAGAACCCTTCGTGATGGAGCGTCCTTGCCAAATTAAGGGCTGTCTGTCCTCCCATCGTAGGCAATACTGCGTCTGGACACTCGGTCTCACAGATTTTTTTGATGGATTTGGGTGTCAATTCCTGCAAATAAATCCGATCGGCGGTCATCGGATCGGTCATGATGGTTGCTGGATTCGAGTTGACCAAAATCACTTCGTAGCCTTCTTTTTTAAGCGAGCGGGCTGCCTGTGTTCCCGAATAATCGAACTCACATGCCTGTCCAATAATGATAGGCCCGGAACCGATTAACAAGATTTTTTTGATGTCTGTGCGTTTTGGCATTTTATGTAAGTTCCTGTTTAAATTCGTTTTGAACACCGTAATAGGTTTACACCCGCCCAGAAAAATGCATCAGTCGCTTCATCGCTGGACAAAGTATGATCACACGCGAATAGCGGTTTGGGTCGCGACAATATCCGCCAGAAATTGATCGAACAGGTATTGGCTATCATGCGGGCCGGGCGAAGCTTCGGGGTGATATTGCACCGAGAATCCTTTGAACTGCCGGAAGCGCAGCCCTTCCACCGTCTGGTCGTTGAGGTTAATATGGGTTATATCCGCCACCGAGTTGTTTACCGCCTCCTTCCCTACGGCAAAACCATGGTTTTGTGTAGAAATCTCCACATGTCCTGTAGTCAAATTCTTAACAGGATGATTCGCTCCCCGGTGTCCCACGTGCATTTTATACACCTCCAAGCCATTTGCCAGCGCCATCAATTGATGCCCCAGACAAATACCAAACATCGGGAGACCCATCTGAATGGCCTCTTGCGCCACCTTTATTTGCTCTGGCATCGCACGCGGATCACCCGGACCATTCGAGAAAAACAAGCCCTCAGGCTGCCACTTCAGCACCTCTGCCAACGGCGTATCGTGTGGAAACACCCGTACCGTACAATTCCGACTTTGGAAAGACCGCAGAATATTCAGTTTGCACCCAAAATCAAATACGGCCACACGTGGCCCTTGCCCACTACAAAAATCATAGGCAACCTCGGTAGAAACACGGCTTGCCAACTCAAGACCATCCATCGAGGGCACACGTTTGGCCCTCTCCACCAATCTTCCATCGTCCAAGTCCACCGACGAGATAACGGCATTCATCACCCCTTTTTCGCGGATATGGCGCACCAAACGGCGTGTATCTATGCCCGAAATGGCCACTACCTTGTGCCGTTTCAGGAAACTATCTAACGATTCTTCGGCACGGGGATTGGAGTAATCGTCCGTGAATGAGCGCACCACCAAGCCAGAAATCATGACTTTTCGGGCTTCAAGATCTGCTTCGGCGGCGCCATAGTTCCCAATATGGGGATAGGTCATCATCATGATTTGCCCTACATAACTTGGATCCGTTGCAATTTCCTGATAGCCTGTCATGCTGGTATTAAAGCAGAGTTCACCAGTGGTTTCACCTCGAAAACCGCGCGCAACGCCTGTTACCACGATTCCATCCGAGAGTGCCAATTTTGCCGTTTCGTTCATTCTTGGTTTTTTGAAAGCGGTTTCAAATGACCGAATACAAAAAAAGCCTTCCACTACGGAAAGCCCAGCTGTTCACCGTTTCATATGTCTATTGAAGGGGTTCATCCAACAACTTACAATCGAGGGGTGGTTCTTGCATGTATCCGGTGTTATCTTACGGGTGATTTAGACGGCTTAAAATACGGGTAACATCCCGTAAACAAAACCTTTGGCAGGTTCATTCATTAAAAATCAAGATAGATCACGCGGACTGGACATGGAAATTAGAGATGAAATAGCAATCTTAGACACCATTTTTTCGGAAAGAAATAGGGCATATGGGGCATATGCCTTACGGCAGATATTCCCGGCTCATATGCGCTTGGCAGGATTAATCGTTCTACTGGTTTCCCTATTCTTAAGCATCGTTTTCTTTACACATAAATGGATTTACCCACCCCAAATCAATGTCACTAAACAGGATGTGGTCGCCCAATTGGTTACCCTTCCTGAGCCACCCTCACTTCCTAAACCCAAGGTAGAACTCCTCCCCAAAGCACCCATTGGTGGCCCTGCTGGTGGCGGTACACCTGCTCCCGCAGTACGGCCAACCATTCGCTTTGTGCCGCCCGTTATCCGCCGCGACGAAGAAGTACAAGTAGAAGAGCCGCCACCCACCATCGAGGAATTGAAGCCCAAAGTTGCCGCAACCACCACCCAAAAAGGAGACTCTACGGCGGTTGCGACCTCTTCCGGCATCGGAAGTGGGGTGGGAAATGGGGTGGGGGATGGTATCGGCGATGGGCGGGGGGACGGGAATGGCACGGGCGAGGGAACGGGCAATGGGAACAACAAACCTACTCAACCGGATGTAAGAATTGCCCCGAAATTAGTACGCATTGTTACACCAGAATACACCGAAGCAGCCCGTAGTAAACGAATATTGGCCAAGGTAAGTGTAGAAGTTACGATAGATGAGACCGGAAAAGTGACTATCGCCCGTATCTTAAAACGATGGCTCTTAGACAAAAAAGGAACCGAAACACCCATTGATCGCTTGGAATATGGCCTTGAAGATGCTGCAATGAATGCAGCTACCCGCCACCTTTTCCGTCCTGCCCGCCTCAATGGCAAAGCAATCCCCAGTACCTACGTCCTCGACATGCAATTTGGGGTTGAATAACACCGAGGCTCAACAAATCCACCCATCAAAGGGTTAGAAAACCTGCCCAAGGCTTGCTTCAGTTGGTCGCAAGCAAGGAACCATCGTCCCGCCCAACCGTTACAATGAAATTGAGCAAAAAAATGCAAATCTGCAAGCACCCAATCCTATGAAAACACGCCACATCCTCATCGTTGCCCTAAACTTGATGCTTTGCACCGCAAGCACCAAGGCGCAAATTACCTTTCCAACAAGTACCACTACAGCAGAAGCCCGCGTTGTAAAAAATACAGATCTACCCGATCTTCCTACTACCCAAACTCAAGAAATAGATGATATAGAAACGCACTTCCATGAATTTAATCCTATTATAGTAAATGCAATAAGCAATATTTTAAATTACGGAGTAAATGTTGCATGTTTTCAGGATCAAAATGGAGTTAAATTTATTATTGAAAATAAAAATGGAACAAAAGGAATTTATGAAATGAAGCTTGTAAATGGTACTTATACACTTGCTCTTGCAAGCAATGTAGTCCAACCAAACATCGCTGGAAATCTTGATTATGAATTCACCGACAAAGATGGCAGTCTCGTCTTCTGGGACAAAGGACAAAGCATGTTCAAAAGGATGGTCTCGACAAAAGATGCAAATGGTGTAGTGAGTTATTCTTTTGTAGATTTGGATAGTTTGGGTATTAATGAAGGAATTTTTGAGCTGAATGGGAAGAAAATATATTTTGATGGAAATTCACAAAAATTTTATGATAATAAAGACCAACAGGGGAATTCTCTTATACAATTTAGTAGTATTCTACAGAAATTCCAAGTGATTAAATATACTATCAATGGTGTCTCAAAAGATTATTTAGTTCTTGCAGGAAAGCCTTTAGGAGGAAGTGATGGCATGTATCTCATGGATGAAAACGGTGTTTTTGCCGAACAAAATGGCGAAAAAATTAATTTAATAAAATCATTCCCATCCATAGATTTCACAGAATTTAATGTTTATAAAACAACAAAAGGTGAAATGCTCATGGCTATCAAAGAAATTGCATTTACAAATGGAGTCAAAGAATACAAGTGGTCACTACTCAATACTTCTACCGGTCAGAAATATGAAATGCAATACACCGGAACTCAATCTACCCAAAGTGCTTTCAAAGAAGGAGCCCCTACCATTGTTGAAATAAATGGCAAATTCTATCCTATGTTCACCGATGGCGTCAGAACATATGTCTATGAAATCCCAGACGGTTCTATCCCTTCTTGGTCTCCTACACTCACTACCTTCGTCCAAACCCTCAATACCACAGAAGACGCACCTGCAAAAACCATCAATCTTTCGCCCCTTGGCTCAAACCTCGATCTTGTCAAACTCCGTTTTACCTTTTCGCCTGTCAGTCTTGGCACACTCACCGCAGATGCTGTTAGCAATAAACTGACCTTTACACCTGCAAAAGATGCAAACGGTACGGGAACTATCACCATCAAACATGATGGACTTGCCGATCAGACAGTAGCCATTACCATCACTCCCGTAAATGATGCCCCAATACTTGGTTCTGTCACCCTCTACAACAACGTTACGGCGGGCATTTCAGGACTTCTTGCCCAAATTCCTGCTTCCGACATCGAAAATGATGCCCTGACAGCAACGTTTATTGGCACTTTCGATGCAAACCTGTTTAATGTTAGCGTGGTAGGTGGCAATGTAGAAATACGCTCAAAAACAACAACGCCTGCTCGCACGTATTCGGGGAAGATAATAGTAGATGATGGCAAAGGAGGCATAATTGAGAAGGATGTGAGTGTGGAGGTGAAAGAGGCGGGATTGTCGCCTACATGGGGTAATGACACATCTATTAATGCCATGAAATCAGCATTACAATTTATTAATGAGGAAACGACTCAAACCTATGATTTAAAACAAGTACTACTCAATATCTCAGATTGGACGAGTGTACGTGTGTCAATAAATAAACCGAACTTAGTTACTGCTACAGTGAAAAACAATGGCATGCTTGAAATTAAGATCGCCAAAGGTTTTACTGGTCGCTTTGATATATCAATTCAACCACCAAGTTTGGTAACACAAGTAATTGAGTCTCAAAGTTTTTATGCAACTCTCAATGAAAGTTATGGAAGAAACTTTTATACAAACACCACAGGAATTAAAAAAGTTGAGCTGAATACTCTTTTCCCAGATGATGCTGTTCTTAACTGGACTCTTACATCCAAAGATTTATTTAACCCAAATACTACCAAAATAGAAGGCGGATATCTTTACTTTGCATTTTTACCCAATCTTACTATCAACCAAGGTCAATATTTGATTTCTGTATTTTCTCCGAAGCACAATAGTAACTTTGGGGCGAATGTAAATATATTTTATCCCGAAATTGATTCTCCAAATATCACCAATGTTACACTAAGCAGAACAAAAGACAATGACTTTGATATACTTCCGCTTGGACGAGGCAATGCGGGAACATATCCTAATGCTTTTTATAATTGGGCAGTAAAAGCCAATATGATCTCGACTAATGATTTAGGCAAGCCTGTTCCTGCAAAACTAATACTTGAATTGCGAAATGAAAGTTTTGAATTATTGGAACGAAAAATCATTAAGTCAGATGTTTTAGACCCCAATCGTTCTTCAGAGATCGTATCTATAACACCAGCAGACCTGAAAAAGCATTTTTCAGCAGCGACCAAAATGTACCCCGTTTTTGGATATAGTGTAGAAATGACGCATCTGGGAGACGGTGTTACAAAGATTTTTGATGATTTAACCTTTACTACTGCAACCCCAATCCCAATTCAAGCCCCCATCGCCAACGAATCCGAATCACCAACAAATTTTTCTATTTCAGGTGTTTACCCCAACCCATTTTCTACCATTGGTACGGTATCTTTTAGCCTTCCACAGGCGCAAACGGTAAAAATTCGGGTATATGATGTTTTGGGGCGCGAGGTACTGCCCTTGGTTTCGTTGCCACTGGGTGCAGGCCATCATACGCATACCTTAGATGCCAAATTGCTGTCTGCGGGCATCTATTTCCTGCATTTTCAGGCAGGGGACTTACAACAGATCAGGAAATTCACCCTGCAACGTCCAAAAAACTAGGCAGATACACCCTTTGGTATAACAGATGGGCGCATCCCCTATTGGTACTATTTTATGCACGGACTTGCATTTTCCGTGAAGGTGTTGTAAAATGGCTTCTCTACTTGCTGCTATTCCGCTTTTGTGGCTGGTACACCTCTTTCTGTTGCAAACCTTTCAGACCTATGCTGCCATTCTGTTTTGGGAAGTTGCCTGCATTTGGGGACTTTGTTCGGGTTCAGGCCACCGGGCCAGATGTGAGCCACTTCGACATTTGGCTTCAAGAAGGCATCCTTGCCGGAAGAACGCACTGGGAAGCGGACTGGGAACTCATTTGGCGAAAAGCCCCGCCCTACCATTATTTCTACGCCGATCCTTCGAGCCACCGCTTTCTTTCTGGTCGCCTCCAAACCAGCCGCGATAAATCCGGCAGACTATTCCCTATAACCTTTGGCATACGCGGAGCATTACAAGGATTAGCCCATACGCTCCTCCCTTCTTTAGTCTTAGCCTTGCATCCAGCCTATCGAAAGACAGTGGAGTACCTTGATCAACCTTCGCCCGATCTTTTGCATCCACACATCGAACAAATGGTACACAGTTTGCCTCTTCCTGATAAAGTATTCTTTGCACAGGCCCAAAACCACCTGAAATTATTTTTGGAAACGACGACACAAGCCGCGTTTTGGTTTGGGATCTACGGAGATTTTAAAGATTTTCGCAGAATGGATTTGTGGCATCAGCTATTCAATTTTATCCATTTTGCACGATTAGAGAAAAACCGAAAATTTCCCGGTATTGTCTTGCCCCTGAGTGCCTCGGAAACGGTGGTGGCTACCGAGGTCGCTTTTTGGCTAACGGCTGTTCTGCGGTTGTGGGGCTCGGCCATTTACCCAAGCCTCTTTTGGTCTTTGCCTCAATCTCGTGGCTCGCGCCGCCTATTAATATTTCTCGAGAAACCAAACCCAGATGCTTTAATTGCCCTCTTAGACGGTGAAATGGGGCTTCCAGCCGTCTATCCGATGGGTTACGGAACCATTGTAGGCCAAGCCATCCCGTACCATGTCAGGGAATCCTTGGAAAACCCGGCTATGAGCCTTGCCCAAATAATCCAAAAAATCCCTGAGCGCATTTAGGCAAAAAAACCGTATTATCAAACAGAACCTTCACCCAGCAAACACACGGATTCAGCTCCGTATTTGACGTATGGAAAACCTTACGCCTCTCCTCGAAGAAGTCTTGGCCCCAATCCCCGGCGACAACCCTGCCGGAAGCCGGATAGATCCGAACGAAGATTTTGATTTTGTAACCATCAAGAATGAGGTGGACAAAATGAGCCTCGTTTCTGGTAGTGTGGACCAAGAAAAGCTCATGGAGCAATCCAAATCCTTGGTTGGCACCCAGCAAAATGTGGCCATTAAAGGCGCAGCAGTCTCTTCGGGAACACAATATGCCCTTATCGTTTCCGCAAGCCGCAATATTCTGAAAAACAAGTCCAAAAATCTTTTGGTAATTGCTTACATGAATGTAGGTTTGGCATACGATCAAGGGGCAACGGGTCTTGCGGAAGGTTTTGGGGCCTTACACATTTTTGCCGAAAACTATTGGGATCAGGGTTATCCTGAAAAGAAAAAACCGCGATTACGTGGTGCGGCCCTGAACTTCATGATGCCCAAATTGATCAATTGGGCAGAACGATATAAGCCCCAGTCGGGAGATGAGGTCGCTTTTGAGGCCATTAAGACGCATCTTAGCTTCCTCTCCGGATTTTGGATGAAGGAACTCAATGAACATGCCCCTCCTACGACCGAGTTCAAGGTGGGATTAGAGAAATTGGCCAAACAAGTGGCGGCTCCTCCCACGCCACCGCCTCCACCGCCGGATCTCGCAGAGACGACTACCGATGCCCCCACCCCCGAAATTGCCCCCACGACCGAGGTGGCCCCCTCTCCGGCCCCCTCGGTTAGCTTGCCTTCTTCGTTTGGTACGGTGGACGATGCAATCATGGCCGTCCCGCAACTTTGTGCCGCCATTCGCGCCGCCGACCGTCGTCACCCGGCTTCGTACCGGATGATGCGCTTGGCCATGTGGGCAGGCCTCACGTCCGAGCCAGCCAACGACATGCTACCCGCTCCCGAACCACACCGCTACAACTACTACACCGGAGAATTGGCCAACCAAGACCTCGCGACCATCATCGAAGAAGTGGAAGGCTTGATGCAAGAATTTCCCTATCCGCTCATCTTAGATTTACAGCGTATTTTGGTGCAGGCCCTTGAAAAAGCAGGCAGCGACTTTGTGATGGCAAAAGAAGCGATTCTGACCGAACTGGCCCTGATGTTGCAAAAAGTACCGGGATTGCCTGCGCTTCGCTTTAATGACGGAACCCCCTTTGCTTCCCCAATCACCCAAACATGGATCGAAGATGTGGTTGTGCCTTTCATTGGGGCAGGCGGGGGCGGAGGAGGTGGTAATCTGATGATTACGGCGGGGGAAGAGGAGGCCGAGTTGGTAGCAGCGTTCAAAGAAGCTCAAAAAACAATCGAGGACGTAGGGGCCGCAACGGCGGTAGCAAAACTTCAGGCTGGCATGGAAGCCGACCTCTCTGGAAGGGCGCGGTTTAGGCGTCGCCTGATGGTGGCCATTTTGTGTAGTAAAGTGGGCTTCAACCGCATTGCCTTGCCACTTCTGGAAACGCTGGATTCCGAAGGAGAAGCCATAGGACTGGCGCGGTGGGAGCCAGCACTTGCCTTGGATGTCTGGCTAAATCAATACCGTTGTTATAAAGCCCTATTGTCGGAGGCCAATGAGGACCGACAAATCTATTGGCAAGAAAAGATGGAGACAGTTTTGGATAAAATGAGCCGGACCGATGTACGCTTTGCCCTCACAGCTATTGGAGAACGGCCTAAATCCATCTCAAAAAATACTTTACCTCAGGAAACATTGACAGAAATTGATTCTTGATTTTCTCAAAATGAGTCTTGATTTTGAATAAAAAAATTGGTATCTATAAAGGCCACATGAAGCGCATCTTTATTGCCTATGGCCCGGATACTTCCGCTGATCCACGAAATTCATTCTTCATAACACAATTATAGACCCCTCACAAACCTTTACCTTGCGACAATCCGAGTCAACGGCATTTTCCCAACCGCATGTAAAGGATAAACACTTGGAGCAAAACGCATGAGCAGTTTCCAACATGAAAAACCCCCTGCCCGTATCAACCTCTTTCTGGATGTAAAAAAAGGCGACGCATTGGTTCGCGAAGAATTGCCTTTCCGGATGTTGGTGATGGGAGATTTTGGCGGCTCTAAAGACGAAGACATCGCGGATCGGGACATCATCAATGTGAACAAAGACAACTTCGAGGATATCCTAAAATCGCGGGAGATGAAGTTGGACATGGTGGTAGCCAATCACCTGAAAGATGACCCTGAAGCCGAAATGAAGGTACAAGTAAAGGTGGAGAGCATGAAAGACTTTACGCCGGAAAATGTGGCCAAACAAATTCCAGAGTTGGACAAGATGCTTGCCACCCGGAACCTGTTGCAAGACTTACGAAACCGCGTTATCACCTTGGGTGACTTTCGGCGCCAGCTTGAAACCATTATCAAAGACAAAGACGCATTGGCACGACTTGCCGACGAATTGCACAAAATCGTACCTGATGATGCTCAAGATGCCTAATGCGTCTCCGATGCCCACCGATATTGGGCTGGGCGGGATCGGCAATTGTTTTTATTAACCCTCGAAACCTTACTTACATGTCTGCTACACAACAGGCTTCGGGCGCTCCTGGCGCTCAGGTTCAAGAATTAGATGGTAAAGACAGCTTATTAGACAGCCTCTTTGCCCAAGTTAACATGGAGAAACCTTCTGAAACCGTAAATCTAAAGGTTTTCAAAGAAGGAGATCAACTGGCCAATCAATCTAAAAACGAGATGATGGCTGCCGCACTTAGTGTTTTTGTGGATACGGTTGCCGCACTCGATACCCCGTTAGACCGTTTAGACAAGCATTTTATAGACGCCATGGTGGCCAGCATAGACCAAAAAATAAGCCAGCAGTTGGATGCGGTTATGCACCACCCTACCTTCCAAAAAATGGAGTCTTCTTGGCGTGGACTCAAATTTATGGTGGATCGGATTGACTTCCGGAAAAACGTTAAGGTGGAGATATTAGATGTGGACAAAGACGAACTGGCCGAATCTTTCGAAGATTCACCGGAACTGATACAGTCTCCGCTATACAAACACATTTATACCGATGCCTATGATCAACCTGGTGCAACGCCCTACGCCACCATCGTCTCCAACTTCGAGTTCGACAGTTCTGCAAAGGATGTGAACCTACTGACCAATATGTCTAAGGTGGCGGCCTCTGCTCATTGTCC
Organism: Bacteroidetes Order II. bacterium; assembly: GCA_016788705.1. Lineage (NCBI taxonomy): Bacteria > Pseudomonadati > Bacteroidota > unclassified Bacteroidota Order II. > Bacteroidota Order II. bacterium. The sequence continues at coordinate 53,817 of JAEUSQ010000012.1, read as the reverse complement.
ATTCCTTGGCTCCATTGGCCCGAAATTCTTCGGCAAATCCAGTATGGAAGAGTGGAAAAAAATCCCTGACTTGGGCGCTTATATGGAAACATCCGATTACATTAAATGGAATGCCTTCCGTGCGACCGATGATTCTCGCTATGTAGGACTCACCATGCCGCGCTTTATGGCCCGTCTGCCTTATGGCGACGACAACCCCGTGAAAGCGTTTAATTACCAAGAAAACGTAAAAGGCAGCGATCACGATAAATACCTGTGGGCCAATGCCACTTTTGCGATGGCCACCAACATGGCGAAAGCGTTTATGGCAGATGGTTGGTCGGTGCAGATACGCGGGCCGGAAGCAGGTGGTAAAGTGGAAGACCTGCCAGTCCACCTGTATGATGTAGGCAAGGGCAAACAACTCAAAACCCCCACCGAGGTCCCTATCAGCGAAACCTTGGAGTTTCAGTGCGCGAATTTGGGCTTTATTCCCCTTAGCCATTATCAAAATCGCGATTTTGCGTGTTTCTTCTCGGCAAATTCGGCACAAAAGGCCAAAATTTATGACGACGAGTTTGCGACCGCAAACAGTCGGATCAATTCTCGGTTGCCCTACATCTTTTTGGCTTCCCGCATTTCGCACTATCTGAAAGTAATGCAACGCGAAAACATTGGTTCTACCAAGAGCCGTGTGGTCATAGAAGAAGAACTGAACCGCTGGCTGAAAAGTTTGGTCACTGAGATGTCGAATCCTTCCCCGGCAGTTATTGCCCGTTACCCCTTAAAAGGGGCTCAGGTAACAGTATCGGAAGTAGGGGACAACCCTGGATTCTATCGTGTCGAAACCATGATTATGCCACACTTCCAGATTGAGGGAATGGACATTAACCTTTCTCTTGTCGGAAAAATGCCCGCCAAATAGCAAATGGGGTTACCGAGAAAGTTTTCTTCCTCGGTAACCTAAATAATCTGATCTCTATGATCCCTTTTTCCAATTCCATGCGTTATTAATAGTGTAAGTAAACACTTCAAATTACAACAACTTAAAACAAAACCTATCACTACAAAACGGAGAATCGAAATGGCACTCAATGCTTATCTGAAACTGAAAGGCCAGAAACAAGGCGAAATCAAAGGCAGTGTTACCCAAAAAGGCCGCGAAGGCAAAATTATGGTGATCGCCGTAAATCATGAAATCATTAGCCCGCGTGATGCAGCCAGCGGGCTTCCAACGGGCAAACGGATGCACAAGCCCTTGGTCATTACCAAAGAGTTAGACAAATCTTCGCCGTTGCTCTATAATGCACTTGTGAACAACGAAAACATCACCGAATTTGAACTCCAGTTCTGGACGCCACAAATTGGTGGTGCTGTTGGTGGCGGTGGAACGGAAAAACAACACTACACCATCAAATTGACCAATGCCAATATCGCTTCCGTCAATTTCCGAATGCTGAACAACAAAAATCCGGAACTCACCCGCTACGCCGAGTACGAAGAAATTGCCTTTACCTATCAAAAGATCGAATGGACGTGGAATGATGGTGGTATCACCGCCGAGGATGACTGGGAAAGTCCAGTAGTATAAACCTGTTTAAAGGTTCGTTTTCACCGAAACTCCGTTGGGAAACCTTCGGGGTTTCGGCATTTTGAAGTAAGACCTCCGGCAACCCGCTTTCCTTGATGCCGGATCAATCCCCAACCCATGCAAGCAAGTCTTTTAGACGTTCTTCTGGGACACTTTGACGTGCAAAACCCGCTTTCTTCCGTCCCAGAACGCGACCAACGGCTTTATAGTGTGATGGCAAACCTCCGTCGGCTGTTTAACACCCGACAAGGCGCCATCGAACATTTACCGGATTATGGTTTGCCAGACTTGCATACGCTCTACCGAGATATGCCTTGGGGGGCCGAGCAACTCAAAAAACTGTTGGAGGAAGTGGTTCGAAAATATGAACCGAGGCTCACACAAGTAAACATTAGTTACCAGCATACCGATGTAAACCAAATGCGCCTCATCTTTGTACTTCGGGCCAAGTTGGATAAAAAGCAAATTGTACGCTTTCAAACCACCATTTCGGCCACCGAATTAATTGATGTTTCGCCCGTGCGGCGAGAACCCTGAACACTCAGAAAAGGCACCGGTTTGCCCACCGATTGCCCTAAGCCCTTAGACCGTGTCGAGAAAATACTACGAAGAAGAAATGCGGTATCTGCACGAAGCCGGCAAAGCATTTGCACAGGCGCATCCGGAAACCGCCCGTTTTCTGAATTTAGACAGCATTACCGATCGCGACCCATACGTGGAGCGGTTATTTGAAGGATTCGCTTTTCTTTCTGGGCGGATTCATGAGCGCCTAGACGATGATTTACCGGAATATACCGAGGGGTTATTTAACCTAATGTGGCCCCATTATCTGCGCCCTATTCCCGGTCTGTCTATCTTAGAAATGCGCCCTAAAATCGGTGTTATTCAAGAAACTACAAGCTATGCTGCTGGAACCGAAGTCATTTCTAAGCCTGTGGGGCCAGAAAATGTCGCCTGCCGTTTTACGACCACCAACGCTTTGGACGTTCACCCATTGACCTTGTCCAAAGCCGAAATGACTTGGATACCGGGCAGTTCGAGCCTCAACTTGAGGTTTGATTTATTAAAAGGGGCTTCCTTTGAAAATCTCCGTTTTAAAAACGGAAAACTCCGGCTGTTTTTTTATGCAGATCCAGCCATTGCTTCTACCCTGCATTTGTTTATGACCCGCCATGTACGGCGCGTGACCCTCTTTTGTGGGCCTGAGGACCAGCCATTTACCATTGCCAACAATCAGTCGTGGGTAGAACCTTGTGGATTTATGGAGGAAGACGGTCTCTTACCCTATTCTCGGTTTTCTTTTAAAGGATTTCGGTTGTTGCAAGAATATTTCAGCTTCCGGCCCAAATTCTGGTTTGTGGATTTGTGTGGCTTTGATCGCTTTACCCCAGAAGAACCACCAACGTTTTTTGAAGTACGGGTGGACTTTGACCGCTCCTTCCCAGAAGATCGGCGTTTTAAAACGGATAATATCCGGCTCCACTGTACCCCCATTATCAACCTCTTTCCAAAAGACACAACCCCTATTCGGGTGGATCATCTCACGACCGAGTATCGCATTAATCCCGACACCAATGCGCCACGTAGTTTTGAGCTTTATGATACCACCGAAGTCGTAGGAATTGAAGAGCGAACCAACCGACGGCATTATTATAAACCGTTTTATTCATTTGAACGAGACGAAAAAGGAAGGTTTTACACGACTAAGATCCGGCAAGCCCCTTCGGGACAATACGACATGTATCTTTCCATTTTAGGCTCTAACCTCGATCAAGACTTGGCTAACGAGACCCTTTCCATTACGGCCTTGGCTACCAACCGAAGTTTGCCCCGTGAACACCTAAAAGAAGGCGATATTTCCAAGCCGCCGCCTGGTTTTGCAGATGTGGTACAGTTGCGCAATTTGACCCAACCCACGTTAGACCGTCATCCGCCGCGTGACCAGAATTTTTTCTGGAAACTGATTTCTCATCTTTCGATGAACCACATGTCCATCGCCAATCCAATCTCTTTCCGGCTTTTGCTTAGCCTGTACGACTGGGAGCGCAGCGAAGCCAACCGCAAGCGCATCGAAGGCATACGCAGCATTATCTGGCGACCCAAAGAGCGGGTATATCGGGGGGCCATCATTCGTGGCTCCGAAGTGGTCTTGGAAGTTCAAGATGGGGCTTTTGCAGACGAAGGAGACTTATGCCTTTTCGGATTGGTAATGAGCCATTTTTTGGGCATGTATGCCACTATTAATTCGTTTGTATATCTCACGCTTGTTTCGATGCCTTCTGGAAAGACATATGAATGGGCGCCGCAAAAAGGCGTTAAACCAGTTTTATAAGGCGTTAAACCAGTTTCATAAAGTCAGAATGAAAAACGGAATCTATGGCCATTAAAAAGAAACCCAGCCACCGCGTCATGGAACGCATGTTGCAAGAACCGCATCAATTCGACTTCTTTCAGGCGGTGATGCTCTTAGAACGGCAATATGGGGACCAAAAACGAAGCGATGTTTATACTGATAACGAGACGCATCCGGTTTTTATTCAACCGCATACAGGATTGATATTCCCGCCGTCAGATGTCAAAAACATTGAAATAACGCAACGGCATGGCCATTCTATGCCCGCAGTGACCGTAACCTTCATGGGGCTATATGGCATTGCATCACCGCTTCCGGTTTATTTTTACGATGAAATCGCGACCGATCAGGCTTATACCTTGCCCTTAAAGACTTTTTTAGATTTCTTTAATCATCGGCTTTATCAACATTTTTTTAGGGCTTGGAAGAAGTACCAACCCTCGCTTCAGGCACAGAACGAGCATGTGGACCGTCATGCCGAACGTTTTTTTGCATTGGCTGGCATTGGTCTTCCAGACCAGCGTTCCGGCCATTTTTTTTCGCCGATGCGTTTGGCAGCGTTTGCCGGGCGGCTTTCTTCTCCCACCCGAAATGTCGAAGGTTTACGTGCCCTTTTAGAGGCATTTTTTGAAGACACAAAGGTAAGAATTCAGGAAAACATTCCCCGATGGGTGGAACTCAGCGAACGCCCTGTTATGAGCCGGAAATCCCGAAATGGCATGTTGCTTGGCAATAACATCACGCTTGGCCGCAAATTATTCGATATTTCTGGTAAGTTCCGTATTCATATGCAGATCCATTCCTTAGAACAATATCTGGGCTTATTGCCCGGTGGCCAGTATGAAGCCATGATCCGCTATTTGGTAGGACTTTATGCGCCGGATGGCCTGAGTTATGACCTACAACTGGAAATACCTGCGAACCTCTTGCCCCGCCAATCGCTGGGGAAAGACAAACCTATGCGGCTTGGGCTTACTGGTATGCTGGGTCATGCCAAAGAAGCCTTACACAAGCGAATCATCCAATATTTTTGAATCAAAACAGGTGCAGGCTTTGGCCCCTCCACCTATACAAAACGTTCCTTCTCACCTGCGGTATCACCACCGCATAATGCCCTTCAACCGTATGGTTACCAAAGACTTACGCAAACTTCTTTCTCGGCTGAATGCCTACAATACCCGCATGATGGAGGCCGCCGCCGGATTTTGCATTACACGCGGTCACTACGAAGTCTCGTTAGAGCATTTACTGCTCAAAATGATGGAAGACGGAACGGGTGACATCACCAAAATTATGGATCATTACGGCATTCCCAAAAACAACCTTTGGGTGGTATTACAACACCGCTTGGAAAGTTTTCGCACAGGAAATACCGGAAGGCCCTCTTTTTCACCCGTATTGTTACAGTTGGTCGAGTCGGCTTGGGTGGTGGCATCCGTACATCATAACGCCAACGAAGTGCGTTCTGGCCATATGGTGGAAGCCATCCTTACGGCGGATACTCTGCGATTGGAGGGCTATGTTGAAGCCCTTTCGGGCGTAGCAACGGATGATCTTCGGCAAAAATTTCGCGAGGTAGTGGGTGGCTCCATTGAAGACACGATGGCCAGTAGGTCCGCCGGAAATATGCCCCACAATGTGACGGCAGGGGAACAGGCCAGCGGCGAAACGGCCTTAGACCTTTATACGACCGACGTAACTGGAAAGGCCCGCGCCGGAAAAATAGACCCAATTTTTGGGCGTGATGCCGAGATTCGTCAGGCGATAGACGTACTGAGCCGCCGCCGAAAAAACAACCCGATCCTTATTGGAGAAGCGGGCGTTGGAAAAACGGCCATCGTCGAGGGCTTGGCATTGCGTTTGGTGGAGGGGGATGTACCGGATTCGCTCAAAGAATGCGAAATTCGTGGTCTGGACCTCGCTCTCTTGCAGGCCGGTGCAGGCGTAAAAGGTGAATTTGAAAACCGCCTCAAAAACGTGATTGAGGAATTGAGGGCCGCGCCCAAGCCCATCATCTTATTCATTGATGAAGCACATACACTAATTGGCGCGGGTGGCTCGCAAGGAACAGGCGATGCGGCGAATTTGCTAAAGCCCGCCTTGGCACGTGGTGAACTTCGGACGATTGCCGCCACAACGTTTTCCGAATACAAACAATATATCGAGAAAGACCCTGCATTAGAGCGCCGCTTCCAACCCATCAAAGTGGAAGAACCAGACATCGAAAAAGCCTCCATGATGTTGCGCGGCATCAAAGGTATCTACGAGAAATTCCATAAACTCCACATCTCTACCGAAGCCACCCAAGCCGCAGCCGCTCTTTCCTCACGCTATATTGCCGGACGCCAATTGCCCGATAAAGCGGTGGACTTATTAGACACTGCTTCTGCACGGGTGAAAATGGGCCAAACCGCCAAGCCGGGGCAATTGGATGACATAGAACGGACCATTGCAAATCTGGAGGTAGAGATTGAGGCCAATAAGCGCGATATTGCCACCGGCCTTTCTGATGATCTCGAAAAACTGAACAAACTGCTGGGCGAACTTGCAGAAGCCAACGTCCAAAAAGAAGCCTTCGAGAAACGATGGAAAGAAGAATTGGATATCGTCTTAAAAATTAGAGACATCCGAGAAAAAATCTCCAATCAGGATGGTGACTTAATGGCGCTCCGTACCGAAATGTCTGGCTACCAAGAACAACTCAAGGGTATTCAGGGCGAAGACCCCTTGGTTCATGCCGAGGTGAATCCGGCGGTCATTGCACAAATCATTGCAGACTGGACGGGTATTCCGGTAGGAAGCATGATGAAGGACGAGGCCAAGACCCTTTTAGAAATGGACGACCGCCTGAAAGCCCATATTAAAGGACAAGACGAGGCCATCGAGGATGTCTCGGATGTCATTCGGACGGCCAAGGCGGGTATGAAGAACCCCGATGCGCCCATTGCAGTATTCCTTTTTGTGGGGCCAAGTGGAACGGGAAAGACCGAAACCGCCCGCATGGTGGCCGAGGAAATGTTTGGCGGCGAAAAATTCCTGACCACCATTAACATGAGTGAATACCAGGAATCCCATACCGTCTCGCAGTTGAAAGGTGCGCCTCCAGGATATGTGGGCTATGGGGAGGGCGGTATCCTGACCGAAGCCGTTCGGCAAAGACCTTATTCTGTTGTTCTCTTGGATGAATGCGAAAAAGCGCATAAAGATGTAATGAACCTGTTCTATCAGGTCTTCGACAAAGGCTTTATGCGAGATGGCGAAGGACGGGAGATTGACTTCCGCAACACCGTAATCATGCTTACTTCCAATTTAGGAACGGAAACCCTGACCACGATGGGCTTGGAAGACCCGCGCCCATCGCCCGATGCCATGCGCGATGCCATTCACCGCGATTTGGTAGGACACTTCCAACCCGCGCTTCTGGCACGTATGAAGGTGATTCCCTACTACCCGCTCAACAAAGAAGCCGTTAGGGCCATTACCAAACTCAAACTCAACCGAATTGGTAAACGATTGGCGGCCTCTCACCAAATGACGTTTTCCTACTCCGACGAAGTGGTGGAACGCATTGTGGAACGCTGTACGCAGGTGGATAGTGGTGCCCGGAATATAGATTTTATTATAGACCGAACCGTACTTCCCGAAGCCTCGCGTGCCCTTCTCCTCCGTATGGTGGATGAAAACATGCCTGATGCGCTCTTGTTGGGTATTGATGCCGATGGCAACTTTACCTATACTTTTACCTGATTGGTCTTATCGGTAGCTTTTGGTTCCGAAGCCCCACAATGCTTATGCCGGGCTTCGGAACTTATCTCTTTCTTATCATTCAGCACCCATTCCTATGCCTGCCAATCGAGATGCACATATAACCTTCGAAGCGGGCAGTACCAGCACCGATTCTTGGGAGGTACTCCATTTTCAAGGACGCGAAGCCATTTCCGAATTATTTCGGTTCGATATTGACTTGATCTCGGACGATGACCAGATGATCTATGAAGACCTGATCAATCAGACCTGTCATTTATATATAGAACGCGACGGAAAAGACATGCCATTTCATGGTTTGGTCTCCTTTTTTAAGCAAGGCCATATGTCTGGAGGTCGCTTTTTATACGAATTTGTGATGGTTCCCCGTCTAACCCGTCTCGGCTTGGGGCAGTATAGTCGGGTTTTCCAGAACATGAGCATCTTGGACATTATTAAAAAATTACTCTCCGATGGCGGTTTTAGTGCAGGACAAGACTTTGAGCTTCCCGCAACCAACTCAACCCGCTACCCTACTCGAGAGTTTACGATTCAATACCAAGAGTCGGACTTAGACTTTATCTTCCGCCAGCTAGAACATTATGGGATGTTCTATTACTTCGACCACTCGGGGGATGTAGATAAACTCATGATTTGTGATGATAGTTTATCTAATCCACACATCGAAGGAGGCGCGCTACCTTTTCACCACGAAGGCGGGCTTAGCGATAGCGACGACCAAGAGATTGTACGCAACTTCATCTTTAGTGCCCAACTGACTACCGGAAAAACACTATTAGACGATTATTATTATCGTTCGCCAAACTTGAATTTGGCCGTAGAAAAAGCCTCCGCACAGGCGTTGGCCGGGCTTCACTATGAATATGCACCCGATTATCAGCATACAGGACACGGCAACTATTTAGTACAGGTTCGTCAAGAATATTTTAACAGCCAAAAACTGCTCATTGATGGGGAAAGTGACTGTGGCGCATTCCGAAGTGGGCTTATTTTTTCGCTGGAGCAACACTACCGAAGCGAGCGCAACATAGACTATCTCCTTACCGAAGTACGACATGAGGGCAGTCAAGGCATTGGTTTGGACTCAGGAGGTAATCGTCCCAAATATGCCAATCATTTCCGTTGTATTCCAGCCAATGTCCCTTTTCGACCAGAGAGAAAAACCACCATTCCACGCATTCATGGCATTATCACCGCGAAGGTGGAATCGGCAGGCGGACAATATGCTTTTGTGGACAAAAACGGTGAATACCACGTAAAACTTCCTTTCGATCAGGACTCCACGCAATCTGGGCAATCGTCTTTACCTATCCGTATGTCGCAGCCCTATACCGGAGCCGACTATGGCATTCACTTTCCCAATCATGCCAATACCGAGATGGTTTTGGCGTTTATGGACGGCAATGTGGACCGCCCGATGGCGCTTGGAACCATACCTAATCCTTCTAATAATACGCCCGTTACCAACCAAAATGCTTATGAAAACATCATTCGAACATGGGCAGGTAATATTCTAAAGATGAGCGACGAGAAAGACAAAACAAAAATACAGCTTACCTCGGCAGATGCGCACGACTTGGTTCTGGACGATGAACACAATAAAATTCAGATCACAACCAAAACTGGACATGTGATTGTGATGGACGACGACCAAAAGAGTATCAATATTAAAACGGCGAAAGGCCACGACTTCTTGCTACAGGACGAGAAGGACGGAATTTCCGGATTTAAGCTCTACACCATAGATAAGCACTATTTCACGATTGTGGACAAAAGTCCTGTTGGCGCCGTTGCAACATGGGCCGACAAAGACACAAAAGTGGGTATTACACTTAACTTCGACGAAAAGTCTGTCTCCATTGTCTCGGAGGAAGGGGACATCTCCATCAAATGCCCCTCTGGTAAACTTCTGATTGAGACCGCTGAAATGGAAACAAAAGTAGGCGGTGATCACAAACTGATCATAGACGGCAAATCCACTACCGAGGTAAAACAGGCCATCGAGGTGAAAGCGATGGAAATTACAAACGAAGCCGATACGAATATTACCTCGAAGGCTGGAGCGAACCACGCCATAGAAGCAGGCGCGAATATGGACATGAAAGGCATCAATGTAAACATAGAGGCACAAGTAAACGCAACGGTGAAGGCCAATGTGAATGCCAATCTACAAGCCTCGGTACAAGCCAATGTAAAAGGAACCATGGCAGAAGTTTCGGGCTCGGCCATGACCACCATCAAAGGCGGAATCGTGATGATCAATTAAGGAGGAAGTGAATTATGGGACAACCCGCAGCAAGATTGGGCGATATGACGGCACATGGCGGTTCCATCGTCATGGGTGCACCCACGGTATTAATTGGTGGTATGCCTGCCGCACGGGTGGGGGATATGCACGTTTGCCCAATGGTCACGCCAGCACCAGCACCCATTCCACATGTTGGTGGGCCAGCCTTGCCACCCGGTGCGCCCACCGTTTTGATTGGCGGCTTGCCTGCGCTCCGGATGGGGGATATGTTGGTCTGCGTTGGACCACCAGATGTGGTGGCCTTGGGCTGTATGACTGTCTTGATCGGGACAAGTGCTGGCTCCGGAAGCGGTGGCGGAAGTGCCGCACCCGGAGGAGGCGGGGGTGGAAGTGCGCAAACGGGCGCTACCATTGCCCTAAGTAAGCTGAATCACGAACCGAAACCCATTCAACATTGGGTGGTGTTTCAAGTGAAAGACAAAGCCGGAAAACCTATCCCCAATGTCCCCAATACGTTTACCGATGCCGATGGGCGTGTGGAAAGAGGACACAGCAACGGGGCCGGATTGATCCACCGATATGGCATGAAAAAAAACGGTCAAAGCAAAGTAGAAATTTATGCGGCCTATGGCGCCAAATGGAGTAAACAAGAAGCCAAAGTTGGCGACATCCTCACCTTAGAAGCCAAAGTTTTAGGATTTGAGAACGGAACCAAGGCCCTTTTCCAAATTCATAAACGCGACATCAAAAAGGCCGATGTGGTCATTGCCGAGGTGGAATCCACCACGCAGGGAGAGAAAGTCTCGGTTTCATGGAAATATGAACATCCGTTTATGGATCCAAACCAGCCTGTAACCCATTTTTCCTCGCCCGAATTTTATTTTGAAGTCCTGATTCAAAACACCAAGACACGCTCTAACCTCATGCGTTTCAGCTCGTTTATCCAGATTCTCCTAAAAGATGATACAGGCCGTGGGATTCCGAGTGCTTCATATTTGGTATATGTCTCGAACGGCGAAGTACGAAAAGGCCAGACGGATGGTAGCGGTAAAGCAAAAATTGAAAACCTGCCACCTGTTCCACATAAAGTGGTGTTTCTGGACTATCCGGGCATCACCAAAACAACAGAAACCCGATGAGCGCCGCCCCACCCGGAACGGCTGTTCTACCCGGAACAACCGCCACTTTTACAACGGCTCAGGCTATTTTATACTTCCAGCCCTATCCTGGAAAACATACTAACGGCATTTCGGGACTGCGGTATCAATTATATGTCAATGGTGTGGCAACAGGCCCTGCTGGAACAACAGGTGCCAACGGCGAAGTCCGGCTCAATGGCCTTGCCCCGACAGGCAACAACCAATTGGAGATTTTGGGTACACGGTATCAAATCCGATTTATCAGTACCATAGAGCCGCTGACCGGAGCCAATGCCAACAAAGGGTTACAACGCCGCTTGGCCATGCTTGGTTACGAATTGGGAAACATAGACGGAGACCTTGGCCGAAAAACTGACAGAGAAATCCTTAATTTTCAAGGAGATAAAGCACGAGACACCAATGGTTTTGTGTCAGGATATCCGGCTTCGGCGCGTACACAAGTAAACAGTGATCTCCAAGCAGACGCAGGGATATAAGCTATGGCCATTATTAAAGAATTAAAAACAACCATCCCTTACCGAATCGTTCCGGTACGGTTTGAGCGCGCCACTACGGGAAATCCGAGTGCACGCCGTCCTGATATTGATGATCGGGGGTATGTAGCCACCAATCCATCCGGAATACACGGCCCTGTAGTGGGTGTGTTAAAAGACGAAGAGGTGGAAATCCGCCTGCGCCGTGAAAACATTTCTAACGATGCGCCTTTGTTTATCACCACGGAAGACACCGCTGTGATCCGTATTGTCCGACCTACGGGCCAACTTTCAGGTTCATCCACCCATATAGTCCGTATTCGCGGGTTGGATGGCGGAAATCCTCAGGGGGCACGGGTTAAAGTTCGGTTCGGCTCGGCAATCGGCCCGATTATTCATGAACTGGGTGTTTGGGTATGGGATCCGGTGACGGTAAACGTAACGCCTCATTTGGTGACCATTACCTCTACCACGAATACAACGGGTGTTGGTTCTGTCATAGATTTTCCGGCGGTCATGCGCATGGTAAATGATATTTGGAAGCCCGCCGGAATTGTGTTCAATTTCCCCAATACCCTTTCGGCAGCACATAGAATGACGGTAAACCTTGCCACTGCGGGTACGGTAGCGACCACTGCCGACTTTAACCAGATCATCCAAACCAGATGGGTACGGAATACGATTAATGTCTATTGTGTTTCTCGTTTTAATATCTCCGGAGCCAGCGGTCTTGAATTTTTAGGATTTGGATTTAGTACCAATGCGTATGCCTCCAATGGGATCAACCGGCCTTCTATTTTTTTGGCAGATTCCAGCCCTTCTATCAGTCGAGACCTCATGTATTGGGCGAATGATCTGGCACATGAAATTGGACATTTTTTGGCATTATGGCATCCGGAGAATGTACAAGCTCCCAATGCCCGCGCAGATACATGGTCGCGTCGTAACCTTATGCACAACTATAATTCAATGTTCGGAACATCCCCCGCAACGGGTCAAAACTATACCGCCCGTATTGATGATGTCGGATATGGCATGTTTAATGGATCTGCCAGAAGGGGTTGTATGCTTTGCCTAAAAGACCTTGCCCAACTGACTGAAGACGATCAGGCCCGAAGAGCAAGGACCCAAGCGGGAACCCCTACAACCTTATATGGCAACCTAACAAACCTTGGTACGGCTCCCACAACTCCTTAAATTATGGATACGCAAGACTTTATTGCAGCAGTTTTAGAGAAAGACTTCTCGGTTCAATTGTATTTGCCACAAGCAAATAGGGAAGAGTTGATTCCAGAACTTGTGGAACTAACAAAACACGTCGAGGTGTCGGTGCGCGAGTTGGCACTTGTCTGTCTGGATGAATTGGGCGGGAATGAAAACCTAAAAGCACAATTTACAGCCCTATACGATGCAAAGGAGCAGATCCGTAATTTGGGAATGGGCCATTTGTCTAAAATGCCGATGCCCAGTTTGGTTCCTTTTTTATGGAAGGTTCTAGATACCAATTCCCATGAATACATCCGGCAACAAACGGCTTTATTATTAGGGAGACTTCCCAATACCGATCCCAATGAACTACGCAATCGGTCGTACAAAGAAACCTTGCCTTTGGTAAAAGAAGCCTTTGTGATCGCCCTTGCACGCATGGGAAATTCTGAAGCCATCCGATGGGCCTCTCAAGAAATGCCACAAACCAGAGGACGCGACCGCCAACGCTGGCTACGCTATATTCCTTACCTAAATGCCGCTTGGCTGATTCGCCCATTGGCCGAAATATTGGATGATGAAGAACCGATGGAACGGATAGGCGTGGATGCACGCCCTGATTTTCCCCATTACCTCCGGGCTTGCGACATCGCCGCAGGCGCCATTCTTCGGCTTGGTTATTTACAATTCAGCTTCACCAAACCCAAACCACCCATCGTGTATTCGCCCGAACAACGCGCCGAAATCCGCAAGACCCTTGCCTTAAACCGCCAATAATCCATGTCCACGTTCTCAACCACAAACCGCACGGTTCAAACATTTCGCGGAAACGGATTTGCCCTGAAGCATTATTCAGACTGGGTAGATGCCACGATTTACATCCTCGCTGGGCCTATATTGGACAACATTCAGCACAACATTACCATACAAGTTGATTCAACTCCCAATGCACCGGATTTACAAACCTATGTTCACATTCAAACAGTGGACTTGGAAACCATGTTAAAATCTTGTACCGTGCTAAAACGAGAATTTATTAGGCTTTTTAATGGCATGGCGGCCTTTCGGCTCGTCTATTCTTGGATTCCGGCCGATGAAGTGCAGTTGGTGCAAGATCAGGTGTATGTGCTACACAATGGAAAAGGTTATAAACTAACTGCTTCCATGAATAAATATTCCCGCCAAAGTATCGGGGCAGAAATCGAAAAGATGATGCTCAGTTTTGTACCTATGGAGGCGGGCACATGAAAAAAGAATATCAGGGAGAAGCGAACAAAATACACCCCATAGAATTGCCCTCTTCCATCGAACAAGTTTCTTGGGGCCAACCCTTTGGCATTTGTGGGGCTAAGGCGATGCTGGAAATTTTCACCCAGTTTGTGGGCATTGGCTCTGAACTAAAGGTAATGATCAAAGACGAGGACGGGAAGCAACACGGGGAGGTTACCACCAAAATATTTGGAAATCACCATTCCCTTGAATTTAAAATTCCGGCAGAGGCACGCCTGAAATTATATGCCGATGTAGCATTGCCGGAACTGGGACTAAAGGCCAGTGCCCTCCCCATGTGGCTGTTACCAAAGGTGGAGATCAGCAATCTACGTTGGAGCCAACGCGAATTAAAACGGCAAAACATTATTAAAATGTCCGCCTCCATCCAAGGCCCGCCAGACGGCGCACCTGTTGCCTTTAAGGTATTCGAGCAAGACGCCTTATATGCCCACGACCACCTCACCACATTGCATACCCGCGTAACAGGCGGACGTGCCGAAGTGGAGTGGCTGTTTGATTATCATGGCAGCACCGCACAAATCCCTACCAAAGACGAGTCGCCCAAAGGCTATCAACAACCCAGTTTGTTTTTTCGGGTCTCGGTAGCAGATGTTTTTGCAGATTCGCCCCCGCTCAAATTTTTGGACGAAGTGTATCTAACGGTAAAAGATGTATATGGGCACGTCTTAAAAAACATGAAATGTATTTTCCATTTTGCAGATGGTAGCCAAAAGCAAACCCAAACCAATACAGAAGGCTTGGCCCATTTACAAAACGTTCCGCCGGGTAAAATCCGGATTACCTTCCAACCCACCAACAAGGCGATGGTGATTGAAGAAGTCTCCCTTATTGTTGCGTAACCTCCTCTTAATTCTACACCCCAATGCCCGCCACATTTGCTTTTTTTAAGGTACAAAGTGAAATACCAGATGGTTTTGTGTTTAAACCGGGTGTTTTTGTCTTTTCGCCAAGTTTAGACCCGCCATCACCTTCATTTCAGATTCAATTCTTCCCACCTCAACCCACTTTTACGGCTTTTGTTGCTTTCTGGAACCAGCGAATTCAGCAAGAGCCACAATGCCGCATTTTTCAATCTGCCGAATTGTCGCTACTCGGCAGAACGGCACACCGTGTTACGTATAGTGCACAGCATGGAGTTAGTACTCGGTTTACTGATATTTTTTTTCTACACCTCGGCCAGAGTTTTGCACGGCTTGCCCTCGTTGGCACATTCGAGCAGGCACAAACCGTCCGGGAAGTATGGAACCAAACCCTACAATCGCTTGTACCAGCGCCCTTTATTCCCGCTACCGAACACCGCACTTCGGCTACACAAAACACTTTTTCTGGCTTCGGACTGACCTGTACCCTACCCGACGGATGGGCAGACCAGACCACCTATACTTTTGGTTCAACACAAAGCCCTGACGTAGAACTGGAAATCAAAGCGGATGAACAGGCGTACGAAGAAACCGCTAAAGAAAAAGTGGACGATTTTTTGGTAAGGATGAGCGGCTTATTGGAAAACAAGTCACAAACCACCGACTATGGCCATTGGCCGAGTAATTCTATAAACGGTTTTCAAGCAAAAGTGCATTATTGGGAAGCTGCAATACCGTTTTTATGTCACTTCGCCGCTTTCAGACCAACACAGAAAACGGGTTTTACGATGTGTGCAACAGGCCCAAAAGAAGCCTTCGCGTCCCTTCCAGATGTACACTTTTCTCCGATAACCCCTTAAATCATCTATATTTATGGCAGATACACCCGCCACCGGAAAAACGTTAGAAGCAACTGTCCGGTATCGCCTGCCCATCATCTTTTTACCGGGGATTATGGGTTCGCGCATCATCATCCGAGGCGTGGCGAGCGATGGTAGTGATGTGCGATGGAATCCGGACTCCACCAGTTACATGGTAAAAAAATGGGTTACTTCTTCCTATACAACCAATGCGCGGTATATGAATCCTGTGCATCCCGCCGATATTGATCCAGACGATAGTCACGAAACCGCCAATGGACTTACCGCTAGCCAATGGTGGGGCGGGATAAGTTGGAAGTTTTACGGAAGCATGATCGAGTCCCTCCACAAAGCCGCAAACGACAAAAGCAGAGGGAGTATTTCGAATGTATATGGTTGCGGCTATGATTGGCGTAAGTCTAATGCAGATTCTGCCAAGGCCCTGAAAACACGTATTGGTGAGGTATTGGCGAAAGAAACAGGGGCGGAAAAAGTAATACTAATCACCCACAGTATGGGTGGCTTAGTGGCCCGCTCATACCTGCAACAATTTGGCGATAGCAAAGTGGAAGCCGTGATCCACATCACACAACCCGTCCATGGCGGACCGAAACTATATGCCGCCTTTAAAGCAGGAACCGACGACTCGGACCTAAAGGCTATTGCAGGTATTACGGCTTTTCGTCAAACATATGTACTTTCCGCAATGACAGGCGCTTTCCAATTGTTACCAAACAACAAATACACCAAAGCGAACTGGCTCAAAGAGCGGATTTGGAAAATGTCTGGCCTTAAAAAAACTGAAACCACCACCCCATATAGCGGAGCGAACATCTATACAGAAAAGTATGGCGCCGCCAGCGGTCCATATCGCTTGGTTCACGACGACCTATTGAAAGACCAAGCCTATGCCCCCATCATCACGAATATCGGCAATAATATCTCTAACGCCGAAAAATTCCATGCCGCCATACAAACTATTTTTCACAAAAGAACCTATAATATTGCCTCTTCTGGGTTAAGTGGAACCACCACACTAACCTATGACATTGGGATTATACAGAATTCCTACGAAGTAGGAAAGGCCAATACAAGCGATGCCACTGTACCCTTATTGAGCCAGTTGGGGTATCTTTTAAATGGTGTCAAGCTACCCAAAAACCGAGAACACATCGTTGCCAATGTAGAACATGGCGCGGCCCCCAATAACGGTGGAATTATTACCAAAACCCTTGAATTTATTGATATTATCGCCCGAGAATATGCTGCACGAAACACCGCCGGCAACCCAAATCCACCACCCAATACAGGCTGAGTATGGGGAATAAAAATAAGTACCCTTGATCCCCAATTCACACCTCTTAGCGTTATCTTAGGTACAGTAAGGCTCCGTAACCGCTTTGCTTCAACGAAGCCTACATCCGGCCTTTCTTCCGACACCCGTTTGACACGGAAGAAATTTGCTACACAACCGACAGAACCTCTAAAAACTGCCAATTCTATGCCACCACGTGCACACGAAACGCAATTCACCTTCCGAACGGCTGCCATCTCCGAAGACCATTGGCATGTTACACACTTCGAGGGTGAAGAGACCATTTCAGACTTATTTGAATTCACTATTCATCTTCTTTCCGATGACCATGCCATTGATTTTGCGGATGTGGTGATGCAATCTTGTACCCTTACCATCCTACGAAATGGAGAAGAGGTAAAACATCATGGCATCGTTAGCGAGTTTTTTCAGGACGAATTTGTGGTGGAACAATGTGTTTACCGCGTGACGATGGTTCCCAAAATCTGGAAGCTATCCCTCAGCAGGGGAAATTATATCTATCAAGACAAATCGGTGCGAGAAATTATCGAAGACTTACTCACCCGCCGGTACAACTTACGAGCCGGTGTGGATTTTGAATTCGAATCCCACTTCGGACAATATCCTCGCAAAGAATATGTGGTGATGTACCAAGAAAGCGAATTGGACTTTTTAAAACGGATATTGGAACACGAAGGCATTTTTTTCTACTTCGATCATGAAGGCGATACCGATAAATGGGTGATTGCCGACGATAGCGCGTTTTGCCCTTTTGTGGCATTGGATGACGATATCCCATACCATAACGAAGGTGGAATGCAAGATGAGACAGGCACCGAAATCATCCGCGACTTCCTGACGCGTGGACGAATGGTTACGGGGAAATACTATGTGGATGATTTTAACTATGACACCCCTACTACAGACTTGCTTTCCCCCGGAACCACCACCGTGAGTCAGATGGAAGGCGTTGCGGTAGAATATGGCGCAAATGTGCCAGATGCCACGGTTTCAGACCAATTGGCGCAACGACGAGCACAGGAAATTGCTTGCCGACAACTGATGTTCTCTGGACGTGGAGACTGCCGGGCTTTCCGTGTGGGTTATATTTTCGGAATGAGGCAACATTTTCGGGATGACCGCAATACTAGTTATTTACTCACCCACGTACTTCACAAAGGCGATCAGCGCCACCGTCACACAGCACTATCCTCGCAACAGGGGGAAGAATACGTCAATGAATTTGATAGCGTATTGTTCAGCCTGCCCTTCCGTCCAGAACGCAAAACCCACATTCCTCGAATGGACGGCATCCTAACGGCAACCATGGAGCATCATCAGGGCAACTATATAGACGACAAAGGCCGTTATCATGCTCGGATGCACTTTGACCAACGCTCGCAACAAATAGCCCCAAACGGTGATGCCACCTTGCCCATCCGGATGACCCAGCCTTATTCCGGCTCAGGTTATGGTTTCCACTTCCCCCACCACGAACGCACCGAAATGGTTTTTGCATGCTTGGAAGGAGATCCTAACCGACCCATTGCGCTTGGAACAGTCCCAAATGCCAATAATACCACGCCTGTCACATCGCAAAATCAAAAACAAAATATCCTCCGCACCCATGCCCACAACGAATTGTTGATGGACGATGCCGAAACCGCCATCCGGCTAAAAACCTCGAATAACCATGTGCTGAACATGACCGATGGTGGTGAAAAAGTGGAGTTGGTCACCAAAGAAGAAAACAAATTGGTGATGCACGACAAGGAGAATTATATAGAAATGAGAACAACGGATAAGCACATTTTCCACCTCAGTGATCAGGATAAGTTCATTCAATTGCAATCTACAGGAGAAAATGTGATCCGTTTGGATGACCGAAGAGAGGGCATCGCCGTTCAAACCAAATACGGTCATGAACTCAAAATGGAAGACCCAGCCAAGAAAATCCGACTCTCTACCAAAGCTGGCCATCACCTCACGTTAGACGATCAGAACAACCTCATTGTACTGGCAGACCAAGCCTTAAACAACAAGCTGGTGATCCAGTCTGCTGCCAATAAAGTGGAACTTCGGTCGGTAAGCGGGGAAATCTGGGAACTATCGGAAGCAGGCAAACATACGATCAAAACCCAAACCTTAGATGTACAAGCCACGGCAAATGCGGATATTAAATCTACAGGTGGTAAACTGACGCTCAAAGGGATGGGAAGTGGGGTAGAAATTGAAGGTTTCCCGACTATTAAACTTACTGCCAGCGGCTCTACAATTGAAATGGGCCCCGCTGGTATTAAACTTACAGCGATGGGAAATACCATAGAACTGGGGGCAACAGGCATCAAAATCTCCGCAGGTGCGATTGTGGATATTTCGGGTGCGATGATCAAACAAAACGCTTAATCTTAATCACAACCATGAACGACATACAAAAAATTGTTTTGCCCGGCGAACAAGCCTTGCTCATCGAAGAAAAACCAACAGAAGCCTTGCTCCAATTCGTGGGCAAGAACGGCATCATCTCGCTCACGATTGTGGTCACCGAAAGTGGGCCCGTTTTACAGGTGACAGGCGGCGATTTGTGCATCCGAACAGATAGCAACCTGCGTTTAGAGGCCGAGGAATTGGCCTTACATGGCCGCAAAAAATTATCGCTCACCTCCGATGGAGAAATGGATGTAGCGGTTTCGATGGACTTCACAACTTCAGCACGCCAACAATTTCATCGTGCAGAACTCGGTAATCTTTCGCTCTATGCCAACGACGATGTGGAAGTGGACGGCGAGCGCATCTTGATGAATTGTTAAACCCAACCGTATATGCTTGCAGAAGCCCGCAATATGGCCGCTTTGTTCTTTTTGGATCACGAACTATCGGATCTCAGGGCCTCTTTTATGCAGTTTGCTCTCGAACGAGGAGTCCTTCCCCCACCCGATAAATGGGAAAAACTGGAAAATGAAGTGATACAAGGTGTTAAAAAACAATACTTTAATCAGGAAGTCACCAATGCGCTTTTCCCCGAAAAAAACATGACGGCGCACGAAGACTACGAGAAACGAACGACCAAGGACAGCGGCGAGGCAACCCTCTGGCATAGCCACGAACTCCTTAAAAACATACCTTTTCACGGCCATCCGGATTATTTGGAGTCCTAATGGAATTTGTAAACACCACTCCTTTTCCAAGCGTCATTACGCGAGGCGCACTTGGCGAACGAGAACTCCTGGCCTCGGTAACGTGTAAGATCACCTTCGGATTAAACCAAGGGTGGCTGGTCCCAGTTGCCGACGAAGAAATGTGGCCGGTTTTTGAAGAACCTTTTGAATTCCAAGGGCTTACACTTAATGTAGATACCGATTACCGTAAACAAAAAACCGACCTGCTTCTCTTTGGAAATGCCCGAACACCCAAGCAACAGCCACTTACCCAAATGCCTATTGGGGTACAAAGCAGCAAGCGCACGTTGGTTGCTCGATGGATGTTTGGCCATCGTTTTTGGCTGAAAGACCTGTTTGGATTAAAAGCTTCGGCACCACGTCCGTTTACCGAAATGCCCATCAGTAATGAATACGCCTTTGGTGGAACCCTCAGCATGAACGGCCAAGAAGTGGGACATATGATCAACCCTGTCGGGCGTGGGTTTTATTTCTCGGCAGAAGAAGCCTTAAACAAGCCGCTTCCTAACTTGGAACGACCAGATGGCCTTGTCACAAAATGGGAAGACCGTCCCGTTCCGGGTTGTTTGTTTAAGCCCGTTGGCCCGTTAGAATTGGCCGAAACGGGGCAAATTAAGCCCGAAGAATTGGCCCAGATCATGATGCCCACCATTATGCAAGATGCTGTTCCCGAATTGCGGTTAGACCCTGCTGACTTGGGCGAGTGGCTGCGCGTCATTGGCTTTGACCA
The DNA here is from genome assembly GCA_016788705.1 of Bacteroidetes Order II. bacterium. Taxonomy (NCBI): domain Bacteria; kingdom Pseudomonadati; phylum Bacteroidota; order unclassified Bacteroidota Order II.; species Bacteroidota Order II. bacterium. The sequence continues at coordinate 32,805 of JAEUSQ010000012.1, read as the reverse complement.
TCAAGGTGATCAGTTTTATCCCACACCCCCACTCAATCCGGGGTTTGTCCGATTAATAATGGGCGAAAAACGAAGCCGATTTCCGCTGATCCTGCGTAGCCTCGTCCTTCTGACAGATCATAAAGTGATGGTGGCTACCTATCGAGCAGACTTTCGGTATCTCCTGCAAGCCTTTACGAAACGCACCGCCGAACTCCATTGGACGGCTCCCCTTCCGGTAAAACCCGCCAAACCTCGCTGATATGCAACGCCTCTCCATAAAAGTACCCAAACCTACACCTGCCTCCGCAGCTATGCAAAAGGCGATGGAAAAGCCACTACCGCCAGAAAAACAGTTGGGAACCATTGGCGCTCTGCACCTTTCTGGATTAGAAGGCGGTACGCTGGCCATTGTCATCAAAAAGACGTATGACCTGTTCCCCAATGCTCTTCCCCGTGTGGCCGAGGAGCAAATCCCGTTGGATGCCGAGGGGCAACTCCACGACCCAATTGCTGACGTGGTGGAACCTTCGTGGAAATCACTTCCGGAACTGATCGGGCATAAAACAGGAACGGATGTCATTCTTCAGGGTTTTGCACGGCCTCCCCGCCCAACGCATGAATGGAAAGTGGGTATTAAATGGGGTAATTATACGCACGAAGCATGGGTTTTTGGCCATCGCCAAGTGGACGTGATGCACAATCGGGTGGTGTTTACGCCGCCACAACCCTTCGAAGCATTGCCGCTACGGCACGAGCTTGCCTATGGGGGGGCCGATTTGGTCTATGAGGAAAAATATATATCGGAGCTGAAAAAGAATATTCCGGACGATAAGTACCGAAAAGTAGCACCAGCCATCGAACATCTCTGGGGAGACAATAATTATCTCCTGCGCTATCCGAGAAACCGTTTTGGCATGGCCTATGCCGTTGCTCCGCATCCCAATTGGCACATCGGACGCGCCCTACCCCACTTAGAGCGCCCCGATGACCGCCTCACCCCCGAACGGTTGATCACTAGCAATCCGGCGCATTGGCAAAAACAGCCCATACCCGTCGGTTTCGATTATTTAGACCCTTATACCTTCCCGATTAATGCCATGATGGGCATTGCTCCGCCCGGATTTGATCCCAATGGCCCACAACCGGAAGTAAAACGCAACATATTGCCCGCAGACTTTTATCGGGGAAATGTGGCGCTTGCCACAGGCGCAGATATAGCCAACATCCTCCATCCCATGCTCGGTCGGCAGGCATCGCTTGGGCTGTGGTTTGGGCCGCTACGCGGGAGCGAAACCGTAGAATTGCTCGGTGTTGATCCCGCACACCCCGTATTTCGCGTTGTATTACCTAACGAATATCCGGTGGTTTTGCCGCTGAAAGGTCTGACTTTGCCCGAAGTGAAGTCCATTCAACTCACCAAAATCCATTTAGATAGTGAAAACCGGAAACTCATCCAAACATGGTCGGTACGCTACCCAATGCCCGTAGCGCCGCATCCCGACTTCCTAAAGTCTCTTCCAGAAAGTATTCAAGTCCATTTTAAACGCATTTCGTAACTAAATTATGTTCATCTCTACAAAACACCCTCATTTAGGCAGCTTTGCGTCGGATACTCACGAGGCAACCTTGTTATCACCACCACCTGTACCTCCTCTAAAGGCTCCGGCTTACGCATGGCTGGCTATTTCAGTAGGCGCGCCAATCGGAGAATTATTAACGGGAAAACATACCATCCTTAGTGTACATACTGGATTATGCTTTAGTGACACCTTATATGGGCACGACAAAGGTCCCTTTATTCCACACATTGCCTTATGGTCCATTCCACCTATTGAAACCATTACAGCAACAATCGGTTCTTCAACCAAGTATTTTATGCCTTCTTTTGGGATTCAAGAGAAAGCCACCATGGGCGCATTAAATATCGGACAATCTGCTCCCATAGCTGTATCGTTGCCAGTAGGGTTCATGCAAGTCCAACAGTGTCAGGATATTGGGGGAGTTGGTTTGGTAGCCCCAACAGGCGTTGTCTTATGTATCCCCGCCACCCGTTTAGTCGGGTTTACTTGGAGTGATTTTTTTGCTGGGGCAATCGGGATGATAGGAGATTTATTGGCCGCCGCCATTGGGTCACTGATTGGAAAATTCCTAACTGGCAATAGGTTTTTTACCCGTATTTCGGGCCGAATTTCGGGGCAAGTTGCTCCAACCCTCATGCGACGGCTCCGTATTGGCGAAACCGTGGCAAGGGATATTTCCAGCAATACGCTTCAAGGGCTTTTCACGTTGGCATTGGGTACGTATTTTACGATTCTACAAAACATAGCGTCTTCAGAATACGTCCCAGATTGGATGCGGTATGCGATTATTGCTTCAAGCCCAACGCATCCTATCAGTATTGGCTTATTATTTGGGCAATTGGGGGATGCCGTTGGGTCGTCGTCCGAAACAGGAGGCCGCCGCCCGAATATTTGGGAATGAGAATAGCCGCGTCATCGCTACACGACAAAACCACACCTTGCTCTTTGAATAAACATCATGAAATCTCTCCGTTATGACCGCAATCTCCACGAAGCACCCCAATTTAGGCGGATTCTCGATGGATATGCACAAGGCGACGCTCATCAATCCGCCGCCTGCGCCTCCTGTTCCCATGCCCGTTTATCCATGGGTCGTCATTATTCCACCAGGAGTACCGGTAGGCGAATTGCTGTTGGGCAAGTTCACAATCGGTCGCGTGCATACGGGTCTATGCTTTAGCGATACGCTGCACGGCAACGACAAAGGGATGCTTATCCCACACATCGCCACATGGGCCATTCCACCCATCGAGACCATCACGGTGATGTTAGGTTCATCCACGAAGCACTTCTTGCCCTCGTTTGGGGTTCAAGAAAAGGCTACTATGGGCGCAATCAACATTGGCCAATCCGGCCCGATTGCCATTTCTGCCCCTCCCGGCATGATGATGGTGCAACAATGCCAAGATGCCGCTGGTGTGGGTTTTGTATTGCCGATTGGGACGGTTTTTTGTCTGCCAACGACCCGTTTTGTCGGTTTTACCTTAGCAGATCTAGCGGCTGGTGTCATCGGTATGGTGGGTGATGCGCTTGCGGCTGCCATTGGTTCTAAAATTGGAGACTTCCTGACAGGTTCCAGATTTTTCTCGCGGGTTGCAGGACGGGTTGCACCAGCCTTGGCCCGACGACTTGGGGCATCCGAAGCCGTGGCCACCAAAGTACTGGAAGGCGTATTGGGAGCCACCTTAGGTCACATCAACAATGCCTTGCAAAACTGGACTGGAAGCCCCGATAGTGCCGAAGATAAGGCAAGGCGACGTATGCTCACCGATGTGGGGGTTGTCACCGCTCCGGCAGGAGTTGGTGCAGCATTCGGGGAAATGGGTAACCAAGTGGGCAATCCACCACCCAACCAAGTGGGCAGGCGCCCCAATATTTGGGAATAAGTCCACCATTCGTTGGAGCAAATGGGCAGGATGATCCATATAACACTTTTATTTTCATGATCATTTTTCTATTTTAATATTTACCAATACCTTCCTCCTATCTTACAATGCCATGTTAAAGCGAATTCTTCTCTACGCATTAGCGCCTTTTCTGCTAATCCCGCAACCCTCAAAAGCCCAACCCACTGTCTCCGAGGCGGACTCTCTGGCCTTGGTTGCTTTGTACAATAGCACGGGAGGGACCAATTGGACGAATAAGACAGGTTGGCTAAAAGACCCTGTCTCCCAATGGTATGGCATCACCATTTATTACAATTGGGTGGACGAAATCAACCTATCCAACAATAACCTCACAGGGGATTTGTCTGAGTTTGCTAATGCTTTCATTGCACACCCGTATGCACTGTACTATATTTCGGTGATGAACCTGTCTCATAACAAACTTACAGGCGCGGTACCAAAGGAAATCATTCGGAATACCTTTAGTGAAAGCAAAGCATCTGGACCACCGAATCAAGCCCCCTTAAATAAAAAAAGTGCCGGATTTTATCAATTGCGGTTAAACAACAACAACTTTTCAGGGCTTTTTCCTGCTGAAGTGCATAATGTGTATGACATGTCGGTTTTAGACATCTCTTATAACAACCTGAATGGATTCCTGTTTAATCCTCAGCAAATGTCTATGTATATTGAAACCGTCAATCTATCTAACAACCAATTAGACTTTGCGGATTTCGAACCTAATGCAGGATTTTTCAGCCAAAATGCGGCCAAATATATTATCTCTCCTCAAAAAACAATCGGTTCAGACAAAACACAAGTAGTCAGCTATGGCGACAATACAACATTAGGGTTTGGTACGGTGAGTGGCCAATACAATGTCTTTTCCTGGGCAAAAAATAATGTAACTATCCCCAATACCAATCAAAACCCCTTAAGCTTAAATAGTATAACAGAATCTTCGGCTGGACAATACCAATTTACGGTTTCAAACAGCCAAGTTCAGGGACTCGTGCTCACTTCTGCAACGATTAATTTATTGGTTCGTACCCTCATCAACCAAGCTGATTCACTGGCATTGGTTGGTCTATACAACAATACAGGTGGTACAAACTGGCAGCGTAAAGCGAATTGGCTCACTGGAAGAGTAGCTGACTGGGAGGGTGTCACCGTGAGTGGAGACCGAGTAACAGGCTTGGCTTTGGCCAATAACAACCTGAGCGGTAGCATTCCAGCGTCGTTTATGAACCTCAGTGCCTTACAATTTGTTAATTTTGCAGGCAACAATCTTTCTACAGGAGCGGTGAATTTACCGGCCAACATGCTTTCGATACAAATACAGAACAATCAACTTTCCGACCTTCCTAATTTCACCAATTTTCGTAGTTTACAAACCCTGAATGTCTCGAATAATAACCTGACATTCGAAGATTTTGAACCTTTTGCCACATGGCTTGCAGGAAAGTCTTTCCCAATCATTTCCCCACAAAACCTTTTTGGTACCGCTGAAAACCGTACGGTGGATGTTGGGCAATCGGCGTCGTTTTCGGAAGCAGTGGGGGGAGCGAACAACCGCTACCAATGGCGACGTGGTCAAAACGCAGTCCAAGGGGCTACCACCAATACGCTTACTTTCACAAATGCACAATTGAACGAGAGTGGCGCCTATTATCTTGAAGTCACCAACACCGCAATCTCCGGTTTGGTACTACGGAGCCGAGATAAAGTATTGGTAGTAAATGATCCTTTTGTGGATTTGGAACTCAGCAAGGCCGTGGACAACACAAACCCTCTTGCCGGAAGCAACGTGGTTTACACCCTCTCTTTACGCAACACGGGCAGCATTACCGCCACTGGCGTGACTGTCCGAGATGTCCTGCCTGCTGGGGTTTCTTTTGTATCGGCCAGCCCATCGGGGGTATTTACCAATAACCTCTGGACGATTGGCAGTTTGGCGCCACAAGCCTCCACGACGCTACGGATTACAGTCAGGGCTTTACAAAGCCACCGTAACTGTGCCGAAGTTGCTACCGTTACTCAGACAGACCGAGATTCCAGACCCAACAACTTCAATAATGGCGCCACCGACGAAGACGACGACGATTGTGTGAATGTCTCCGTTACCCCACGGATTGATCTCGAAATCTCGCAAACCGCAACCCCTACCACAGGCATCGAAGGAACTACTTCTACCCTACGAATCCTTGTCGTCAATAAAGGTCCCAGCCCAGCCACCAATGTCGAAGTTAGTAATACCAAAACCCCAAACTTAGCCTTCGTTTCTGGAAGCCCCAACAAAGGCACCTTTAATGCACAAACAGGGCAATGGGTGATTGGTGAGCTCTTAGAATCTGAATCCGTACAACTCACCATTACCACCCGATTGAACGAGCCTGGATTGGCGACCAATATCGCTCAGGTTGCCAAAGCAAGCGAAATAGATGTGGACTCCACCCCTGGCAATAACGTGCAATCCGAAGATGATTGGAGTCGCGCTCAGATTTCCATTAACCGCGATACCGCACCCGTCATTGTTGGGATAACCCGCTTTGAAACACCACAACCCCTTTCAGTACCCCTCACCATCCGTGTGCAAGCCCAAGATGATGTAGGGATCTCCAGCGCAACCTTGCAGTTCCGTAAAGGGGGGGATCCAAGCTTCACAAGCCTAACCATGACACGGGACGGGACAGAGACCAATCCGACCACGTTTAGTGCTGTCATTCCGGCAACGGCGGTGGGGATCCAAGGGCTGGAATATTTTGCAACCATTCAAGACAATAGGGGGCAAAATGTGATCAGCCCCCGTGGTGCGGTTCAAATCACCATTGCCAATGGTAGTTTGGGCTTCAAATCGGAATTATTAACCAATGGAAATGATCCAGCGCAATATAATTTCATCTCTACCCCCCACCTGCTGAAGAACAACAATATCCGCACCCTCTTTGAACCTGTTTTGGGAGCATACAACCCGGTTCGTTGGCGATTGTTTGGTCAAAATTCAACGAGTGAGGAACTGGTTGAACTTTCTGAAACAGAATTGACATTCACACCCGGTGCTGCATTCTGGCTCATCTTCAGAGAACCTTTGCCACAAGACCTCCTCTTGGGCGAAGCCACTTCTATCCCCCTAAACAAGGTCTTTAAACGTGTACTGGCTCCCGGATGGAACATGGTCGGGTCGCCCTTTGAATTCGACTTACCGATTAGCAACCTTTCCGCTAAATCTGGACAGGCCCTCCAAATGGAGACGTTTAATGTGAGCGACCAAAATGAAGATGGAACACCAGAACCCTTGTGGTTGGCTGCAACGGTTTTTTCTCCGTTTAAAGGATATATTGTCGCCAACAACCTGACTGGCAACCAGTCCGATAGCCTATTTGTAGATCCCTTCAGGAGAATAGTGACCAAAACCGAGACACTACAAGCAGTTAACCCAGAATGGCAGATCCGTCTTCAAGCGAAATCCGGTAAATTATTGGCACAAGAGGCCTTGTTAGGGGCACATCAAGCCGCCGAGCCAGATTGGGACGAGATGGATCGGGCTGCCCCACCTGTTTTGGGACCATACCTACAACTCACCTTCGACCATGAAGATTGGGGAAGGCCACTCACCCGGTATAAGTCCGACATTCGTCCATTTCTTACGGAAGGCGAATGGGAAATGAGCATCCGAAGCAGCGAAAGAGGCCCCATTCAGGTTTCAGCAACCATCCCCCCCTCGTTACCCAACCATCTGGGTGTATGGGCAATAGATCCTGTTTCTAAACAAATGCAGGATTTGCGTAAAAATCCCGTACTCGCATTCGTATCGCAACAGGAAAACAGCGTCCGACGCTTTAAAATTCGGGTATCGCAACAAGCGCCTACTTCCGAACTGCCCCAAGCCAATGGACTATTACCAGCGTATCCAAACCCATTTAGCCTACAAACGTCTATTCCGCTTCAGTTGGCAGAAAAGGCCACAATCCACGCCGAAGTGTACGACCTGCTGGGCCGGCGGGTGCGTGATTTAATGCTTAATGAAGGTATGGAAGCTGGTTTCCATACCTTGCACTGGGACGGGAAAACAGTACATGGAACGACTTCTGCAAATGGCTTGTACCTGATGCGTGTCGCCATTAACAACCAAGTCTTTGTTCAACGGGTCGTAAAATCAGACTAACCCAAAAAACAGCATTCCGATAAAACCCTATCCTCACAAGATGGGGTTTATATCTATAATGGGGTCAATAAATGAAAGATTATTTTCAAATTAAAGAGGCCTTCAGCATGCACCATGACACACTTTATCGAACCCCATAATCCAAATTGGGCTACTGAATTTAGCCGGGTAAAAAAAGCTTTATCAGAGGTCCTTCACGGCTACCCGATTGACCTTCAGCATATCGGAAGCACAGCCATCCCTGACATTGTAGCAAAACCCATTTTAGACATAGATATTATTATTGAAGACAAATTACACCTCGATGGCATCTCGGAGAGGCTCGGAGAAGTGGGGTATATATACAAAGGCGAACAAGGCATTCCTGGGCGATTTGTATTTAGACAAACTTCTCCTCGGACACCAATAACCGGTAACGACAAAGAATGGCAGAAACATCACCTATACGTATGTTTCTCAGACAGTTTGGCCTTGAAAAACCATATTTTATTCCGAGATACTTTATTAAATAATCAACAACTGGCACAGGAATATTCTCAACTTAAAGCAAATTTGATCAAAGAAAAAACAATGACAAAAGAACGCTATAATCAACAAAAAACAGCATTCGTTTTATCTATTCTCAGCATGGGTGATTTCGATGAAAATGATTTAATAACAATCAAAAAGCAAAATATCTGATGAATATTTAAAATCATATCTATCGAGATAAACTTGAATAATATCCATTCTCATCGACCCAATGTCCAATCGCTGGGTAAACTTTATAGTAATTATTATTGTGATATAGAGAAAAGGATTGATATTTACGTTTGAATTTTTCTTGTAATTCTGCATTATCTATCTCTTTCATTTCATCAAAAAATCTTTCTGAAACCTGCGTCAAGTACCCCATATTTACACCAGAAATAGATATTGAAAATGATTTCCTGTGTTTACCAAAAGAATTCAAAATAAAAAAATTATCTCCTTTCTTTATTTTTCGCCAACTTGCCCTCAATTTTCCATTAATAGACTCTTCTAACAAAACATTTTGCTCTACACTAGATTTTATTTTAAATTTAATAAAACCTATATTATTATCAAGGTATGAAGGCACATAAAAATATGAATCCATCGTAAAAAACATCAAATTATTTTTACAATAAAGCTCTTCATTTCCTTCAAAATACCTAGGTAATTCATTATCAAACTCAGGATCTGGAGCATGTAACTCAATAAACTCAGAAACACGAACCTGTGTCTTTAAGGAATCAACTTTATTGTCATATCTTATATCTGCAAACGGCTCATCATACGCCGATCTAGTAAAGATACGGGCATTAGCTAAGAAATCGGACAAAATAAAGTATCCTTCAAAAACACCAAATTTATTCGTTTTCTCTTGTTTCGTCAAAAATAAAACGTCAGATTGATCAGCACCAATATTCTTCTTATAAAAAAAATCAATTTTTTTAACATAGGATGAAATAGGCTTAAGGCCCTTTGATGTTAATTTATGTATATAACCTGCATACCATACCGTATCACCTACACTGTAGATATTTTTATCAAATGTTATATCCACAACTGTTCTTAATAATTTTTTATCAATAATCATTTCTTTTTTTTCTTCTTGATAGTATTTATATTCACTAAAATCAGGTAAAAAAGTAACTGAATCACCATTTTTATTTTCAATTATTACATAAAAATCAATTCCTTGATTCAAGTTAATCGAAACCATTCCATTTTTGTTTATTTTTATTTTACGTTTTTCTTTTATATTTATTTTATTCTCATCCATATAGACCACTACAACAGAAACATCTTTTGAAAAATCAATAATATTCGTATAACCGATCATTAATTCAAGAATTTTTCTATCTATTTTTAGTCTTGAAAAAACAGAAAAATGAGTTACTTCTAAATAGCTACATATTTTATTTTCATCAAATTTTTTATTAATCAAACACACTTTATAAACTCCTTCTTTATCAAAATATTTACTATTTCTTCCTAAATAAAAATTTTTTTCTTCCTTCTTTTTTAAGGATATGAAGTAATTTTCTTGAAGAATGGCTCCCTTAGTTTCGTTGCTTATAAAGGGCTTGGTATGTTCCAGACGGCTTATTTCAAGGTTTATATCTGTTTTTGAAAGACTCATCCCCTCAAAATAAGCTACTTCTCCGGGTTTTACTCGTGAAGAGAACCTCACCCAGATGGAATCTCGTTTGATAGAAGTTGTATATTCCTCATCATGCTCTTCAATAGCTGTTGTGTTTTTTTTAACATTGTTGATACGCAAGAACGAATTCACGTTAAACAGCATAAAAAACATCAGTAGCATCCACATTTCTTTAAACCTCCTTGCCAATTGCTTCTCGGATATGTTGCAGACCATTTTCTTCCATCAAACGAAGCAATCCTTTATTAATGTCACAAACCAACCCCGGCCCTTGATACACCATCCCCGTATAAACCTGCACCAATGCCGCTCCCGCTTTAATCTTCTCGAACGCGGCGAGCGGACTATCCACGCCCCCCAACCCAATAATCGGTAGTTTTCCTTCAGTTTCTTGGTATAATACCCGAATCAAGGCCGTAGAACGATTCCGTAGCGGTTTCCCAGAGAGGCCGCCCCGCCCAATTTCCTCCACAACCTTGGCCTTAGACTTCAGCCCTGCCCGATCCGATGCCGTATTCGTCGCAATTAGTCCGGCAATGGGGAAGGCCCGAATGACGGATAGTAAATCCTTTACATAAGCGAGGTCTTGAGGATTTTCGGAGGCGGGAGGCGATAGTTTCACCAAAACAGGTACTTCCGAACCAAGCGTTGATCGTTCAGTGAAGATGGCAGAAAGGAGCTGGCTTAAAGCATCCGGTTCCTCAAAGGTTTTGCCTTCGGCAGTATTGGGGCACGAGATATTTAGGGCAACATACCCCGCAAAGGGGGCCAATAGCCGGAAAGTCATTGCAAAATCAGCTATGGCCGCTGCTCCCAAGAGGGTGGGGTCGTGTGTTTTGGCAATATTGATCCCTAATGGAATGGCCGATTGGCCCACACCAGCCAGCCGTTGCGCAACCGCTGCCGCCCCGTCGTTGTTTAAGCCCATCCGGTTGATAAGGGCCTCGTCGTCGGGCAAGCGAAACGCACGCGGTTTGGGATTCCCTGCCGAGGGCTGCGCCGTCACTGACCCAACTTCCATAAAACCAAACCCCAATGCAGGCCAAAATTGCAAAAGGGTTGCATTTTTATCGTAGCCAGCAGCAAGTCCTACAGGATTGGCAAAGTCCATTCCAAACAAGTTTTGCCGTAGCCGCATATCCGAGACCCGATACACCTGATCAATCACCCCCGACGCCCAAGTTCCCCAGTGGGCCACTTGCATCGCTAAGTGGTGTGCCGTTTCTGGATCCATATTGAACAAAAACGGTTTTAGAAGTTGATAGAACATATTTCCTTTGATGATCCTTCCGATGGTGTTAATGCGTAACGATTATTATAGCATTTAAATCTTACATAACTTAATTCACATCTTACAACAATCAACCCTTATTTCTCATGAAAAATACCTTCTTCTTGCTTGCGGTCCTGCTGCTTGTCTCCCTTCCTGCTACCGCACAACGCCTTGAGTATGGTCTCAAAGGCGGTACGAATATCAGCCTCATCACTGATGCAGATTACAAATTCAAATCCATAAATGTTGCCCCAGGCTTTATGGCCGGACTTTATGCGCGCACCAATACCCGACGGATTGGCGCACAAATAGAGGTCATTTATGCTTCCAAACAATGGAGCACCGAAGAGCAACGTGCCGGACAAAGCAATACCCAAATCCTACGGCAATTAGATACCAAAAATGGTTATGTTTCCGTTCCCCTTATGCTTTATGCCAAGATTGGACGGATTGACATTGGGGCTGGACCACAAATCAATGCGCTTTTGACTTCGGTTGCAAAAGGACAAGAACTAATCAAAAACATTCAATCGGGCAATACAGAAGCCATAAAAGATCTGGCCTACGACTATCTGAAGGATAAAATTGGCGAAGGTGGTTATGCAGACATTCCAACAGGGACACCGCAAGAAGGCAGTCTCTATGAAAAAATGGGACTTGATGCAAACTTTGGCTTGGGGCTGAATTTAAAAAGAACACGGATTGAGGGCCGGTTGAACTATGGGCTTACGGATGTCATGAACAACTACTATGTTAAGTTCTTGAATCCTGCTGAATATGAAAACAGCGAAAAACTCATTTCCGGACAAGTTATTCTCAGTATCAAACTTTGAACTACAATAATTTTTCCCGAAAGCCTGCTTCCAACAGAAGTGGGCTTTCTTTTTGGTATAGGGATTGATTATACTATTTAAGACGAATCAAGCGTTGAATTCAGCATCTAACCTATAATCTATTTCTACATGAAAAAATTTTATGTTCCTGTCTTGTTGCTTGGCCTGGTATGGCTTCCTACCCGTGCCCAACAAGTGACGCAAGGCAATCCGCCTGCCGCCGATGAAGTGACCCAATTGCGTCAGGCAGTCCAGCAATTGTACCGTTATGTGCAATATTTAGATGGAGAAGTCCGTACCTTAAAGCAATTTATTGACGCCGCCGTAGAAATTAAATTGTCTTTTGATGTCAAAGACTTACCCCAAAAAGGAAAGGCCACCGCACCCATCGCCATCCTGGAGTTTTCCGATTTTCAGTGCCCCTATTGTGCTACTTTTGCGAACAATGTGGCCCCAACTTTAGATAGCTTGGTAACAGCTGGCGTGCTGAAAAAAGTATTTGTGGATTTACCACTCACTTCTATTCATCCACTCGCCTTAAAAGCAGCAAAGGTCGGACGTTGTGCCAACGAGCAGGGTAAATTCTGGGAGGTTCACGACGCCTTTTTCAAAAACCAAGGCAAACTACAATCGTCCTTAGATTCTTTGGGCACGTTTGCGAACAAAGTGGGAGCCGATGGTAACAAACTGCAAGATTGCGTTAATGGCCCCAAATACGATGCAGCCATTAATCAAACCATCCAAATGGCAGAAGGTGCAAGCATCAGTTCCACCCCGACATTGGTACTGGGCTATACCCAGCCAGACGGAAGCGTAAAAGTGGCCAAATTTATTCGAGGCTCAGGTGCCAACTTTGTCGAAGAGATCAAAGCACTCAGTTCTAAATTACAGCCTCAGGCAGCTACACCAGCCGAGCAACCCAAAGGAAAACGTCCTCGACGCTAAGGCCATCTGACATTTTTCAACGTAAGCCCTATGCCTATTGGCTGGGGCTTTTTGGGCTAACAAGAATCCAGCAATACGCCCCCTTTTCTGTGGCCTCTATAAGGCTTTCGGAGATCGGTTCGCTAACTCCGTAATAAAACGATACCAGTACAATAAATACTGATTGCGAAAGCTTTAAGAACTTGGGACTGGGTATTGGGAAATGCTTCTATTTTTGTGCCCAAATTGTGCGATCGTCTGTGGGCCATCTTCATATTATAGATAAAACATGGTCATTGGAATCGGGGGCATCAGCCGATCCGGAAAAACCACCTTATCGCTGCAACTTGTGCAACAGTTTGGCCCAAGCGCTGTGGCCCTTCATCAAGACGAGTTTGTGGCTAAGCGCTCCCTACAACCCCGAATACGACATGGGGATGAGGATCGGACGGATTGGGAGGCCCCAGGTTCACTGGATTTCTCGGCCTTTATCGCTGCCATAGATCAGGCACGAAAGGCCCACTCGGTGGTAATTGCCGATGGGCTAATGGTATTCTGGGATGCGGAATTGTATCGCCGATTCGATGCTGGTATCTTCCTATCCATTTCTAAAAAAACTTTTATTGAACGAAAGAATCGGGATTTAAGGTGGGGTCGCGTTCCCGATTGGTACCGGGAACACATCTGGTTAAGCCATCAAACATATGGGCAAGTGCCCCCTAGCTTCAGGCCCATCTTGCGGTTAAGTGGTGAACATCCTATCACAATCGAGCCTGTCATGCGCTTTTTAATGGAGGTTGTTCTGGGTTAATCCTCTGGCTTAAACGCCTTCAATTTGTTTAATTAGACGGCTCGTAACCCATTGGTAGCCATAATAGCCGATAAAAAAAGCCCCGTTTTTTGAAACGAGGCTTTGAGCCAATGACCGGACTCGAACCGGTGACCTGTTCATTACGAGTGAACTGCTCTACCAACTGAGCTACATTGGCCTGATAAATTCAAGGTTTTCAAGATACTGGAAAACCCCTATGGGTGTCAAGTGTTTTTATTAACTTCTACGCCAAACCCTACGTCTTTCAAGAAGCCTTCATCTTGTGCAGATAAATGATCTTTCTGCTTCCAAGCCCAGAAGCCCAATACAAGCGTCAGAAAGGCACTTAACCCAAAATATATTCCTTTGGGGAAAATGGGAAAGCGGGCCACCAAATGGTGCCAAGAAGTTAAAAAGGCGGCGCAAGTGGTTATCCAGTACCCGGTCTTACGGTGATTTTCCGGCAACCCATGAAACAAGAGCAGAATGCCAAAATAGACCAAAAAAAACGTTGGTGCGAGTAGGCGCTCCTTGTCTTGCCCAAAGAAGCAAGAAATCCAGACCAATCCTCCAAACCCCCCCCAAGCCGGATGGGCTTTAAAGAGGCGAAAGAAGGGCTTGTACCAAACAAGCAGCAGAACCGAAAAAGGGGCATATGTATTGAGCAGTAAGCGCCCCCACGCCACAGGATCGGCTAATTGTCGGGCATAGATTGAAAGAGCGCCCCAAAGGTGCCAATCTTGGTTTTCAACCCGAACTCCGGTCCGGATGGCCATAAAAACCATTAATGCCAAGATGGACAGTAAAACCATTCCCCATACATCCTTGATCCCTACACGATTTTTGCGGAAATACCAGAGAGCCACTGGCAACATGAGCAAGTTCGCCTCGCGGGTCATTGCACCAAGAAGGAGTAAAAAACCAAATTGGCTGTATTTATTTTTGAACAAACTGAGGGCCATTCCCAAAATTAGCACCATGGTTAGGACATCTCCCCATTGATATGGATTAAATGCCGGAAAGCCCACAAAATGTGGATTCAACAGGAGCCAAAGCAGACCCACACTTTGTTCCGTGGGACTTAATCCCCAATTTGCCAGCCAATGTACCCATAAAATAGCCAACCCACCAATGGTCAGCAAAGTCCCCCATCTAAAGCCCGCATCCAATCCCCCCGGCCATAAACCAGCAAGCCACGGTGGCAAGATTCGGAAGCCAAACGGAGCACGTACCGTCCAAGCCAGATCTGGGGCTGCCGCTGCCATGTGCCGATAATGGCGGAGATCCTTGTCTCCAAAAACCGCCAAATCAATGTGTCCGTACCAACCCCAGCAAAAAAGAGTCGTACCGACAAATAGGACGGAATACCGGAAGACCGTCGTGAAACGTGGGTCAGATAATAGAGTCACGCGGCTCCATTTGAGGTTTATCGCGGTACTCCAGCAAGTAATGCAGCCCCCGATTTTCATTTCGCTGGAGGCCACATTTAATGATCATATAAGCCACGGTAATCATATTGCGCAATTCACACAGCCCAACAGACACTCGGGTTCGGCGATAAAAATCTTCGGTTTCTTCAAACAAAAAGAAGGTCCGACGGTATGCCCGCTCCAAGCGCAGCCGGGTGCGAACAATACCTACGTAGGCAGACATGATGGCCTGCAATTCTCGTCTATTTTGGGTGATGAGCACCAATTCCTCGGCATTTGTGGTCCCGCTATCATCCCATGCGGGTATATCGGTACGGAATTGGGTGCTCTGGGCATATGCAATGGCAGGATTTACGGCCCGATTACCAAATACCATCGCTTCTACCAACGAGTTGGAAGCCAAGCGATTGGCCCCGTGTAAACCAGTGCAAGTAACCTCTCCGCAGGCAAACAAGCCATTGATAGAAGTCCGACCTTCTAAATCTGTGAGAACCCCCCCACAAAAATAATGTGCAGCCGGCGTAACCGGAATCGGTTCCTTGGTCATGTCTATGCCATAAGACAGCAATTGATCGTAAATATTGGGGAAATGATAAATAATTTCGTCCTTGGGCTTATGCGAAATATCTAAATAGACAAATTCTTCTCCTCGCTTGTTCATTTGATCGTTGATGGCGCGTGCCACAATATCTCGTGGAGCCAGTTCTAATCGTTCATCGTAGTTAGTCATAAAGCGTTCGCCTGCTTGGTTAAACAGCAAACCACCCTCGCCGCGAACAGCCTCGGTAATAAGAAAAGACGTTCCGGGCCGATACAAAGACGTGGGGTGAAATTGCACAAACTCCATATTAGCAATTCGCGCTTTTGCGCGATACGCCATCGCCATCCCATCGCCAGTCGCTACCATCGGATTGGTGGTATGGGCATAGACCTGCCCTCCCCCACCAGTAGCCAACAATGTCGCTTTGGCCAAGAACACTTCTACTTTGTCTTCGTGCTCATCCAACACATAGGCCCCATAGCACTGGGTATCGGTCCTGAATTTGGTAACGACCTCGCCAAGATGGTGTTGTGTAATCAATTCTAAGGCAAAATGGTGTTCAAAGACTTGGATATTCGGATGATTTCGGATTTGTATCAACAAAGCCCGTTCAATTTCCCGACCTGTCATGTCCTCTGCACGGACAATCCGGTTCATAGAGTGGCCCCCTTCTCGCCCCAAGTCCAAAACACCATTTTTTTGCGTAAAGTGGGCCCCCATTTTCATTAATTCACGCACGTATCCTGGTCCTTCTTTTACCACCACCTCCACCGCTTCCCGCTTGCAAAGTCCCGCTCCAGCAATTAAGGTATCCTCAATGTGTTTCTCGAAACTATCTGATGGATCCATAACTGCAGCCACCCCTCCTTGTGCCCAATTGGTGTTGGAGTCGGCAGACTGTTTTTTGGTGACAATCGCTACCGACCCATGTGGGGCCACTTTGAGTGCGAATGAAAGTCCGGCAATGCCCGAACCCAGCACCAGAAAATCAAATTGATGAATCATATTAAAAGACCCTTTTTTAAAAGAAAACAATTAGCGAATGCGACGGATGATATACCTAACCTTATATTGATAGGATCCATCTCCACCAACAAATGTTTGTGCTTGGGTGCTTTGGTTTTGGAGAAGGGTTTTCCACGTGCGGGCATCCGATTTTTCGCCCAGAACATCGTCTTGATTAACCATATTAGCGGCCTTGATCCCAAAATTAGCCCCCACCAGTGCATAATTTATCCATTCGGTCACCAGCATGGCAGTGGGTACTTTTGCTATAATACGCACCACATTATTGGCCGTCGTAAGACCTCCTATCACTTGCGTTGCCAAGGCAAAATCTGCCTCATCATCCAATTCCATGAGTCGAAATACAAGGTTAACATGGCCATCTTTTTGCATTCGGAAGCGCAAAGGCATGGTTTGTAGTGGTAAACAAGCCACATCACTCCGTTTAACATTAGACAGAAAGGCACCACAGTCAATAGAAAATACCGTTTGGGCAGCAACGTTCTGCTGGGTCCACCCTGCCTTATAGATATCCGCTTCCGGCTGACCTTTTTCTCGGACATATGCCAGGTAATATAAGGCGACTTCATCGGTTGCCCCCGGCCCCGGATCTTGGGTTTTCCAAGCTTCCACTTCGCGGATAATGAGTTCAAAATCGGCTTCTTCGGGATCGTTGGCAGAAGCGGGTGGAAGTGGCGTTAATGTTGGATTTTCGGCAGGAATGCCTGTTGTCGTATCAGGCAATAACGGACTGTTAACCAAGAGTGGGCGCTCAGAATACACCGGATAACCGCGCTCAGGATCGGGACGTGTACTTCGACAGGCCGTAAGCAGCAGTGGGATTAGTAGTAATACAAGAAAACGTGGCATATGTAGTGGACTTTAAGTCATCAGAAACCCATTTATACCTATACGGAATGTCTTGCTAAAAAACCTAAAACGGGAAGATGTCTTCCCTAAATAAATCCGTACCCCAAGATGCTACTGCTTCACTTTATGCTTGATCAATCTTGATGCCATAAAATAAGGCCGGAAAACCCGGCCTTCAACTATTGTTCTTAATCTGAGAGCGCCGTCGCCATCAGATAGCCTTTGATAAATGGGTCTAAATCTCCATCCATAACTGCCTGAATATTTGTGCTTTTCAGTTCAATCCGGTGATCGTTGACCATCGTATAGGGCTGGAAAACATAGGAACGGATTTGGCTTCCCCACTCGATTTTCTTTTTGCCTTTTTCCAAATGGCTACGGGCTGCGTCCTGAATTTCACGTTCCAACAAATATATCCGGCTTTTGAGCATCATCATACACTTTTCGCGGTTTTGCAACTGGCTTCGTTCTTCGGTACACTCCGCCACCACCCGTTCTGCACGCCCATCGGAAAGTTTCCCCGTCCAAATGAGGCGAACACCAGATGAAACCTTGTTCACATTTTGCCCTCCTTTACCCCCTGAGCGGAAAACCTGCATTTCTATATCGTCGGCATTCAGGCTCACTTCAATGGTATCATCTACTTCCGGAAACACAAAAACCGAAGCAAAGGATGTATGACGGCGTGCGTTGGAGTCGAACGGGGAAATGCGAACCAAGCGATGTACGCCAGACTCGGCCTTCAGATAGCCAAATGCTGATGGGCCTTCAAAGCGAAGGGTACAAGACTTAATGCCCGCCACTTCGCCTTCCTGATACTCCAACGTATTAACGACATACCCTTTGCTCTCGCCCCAGCGAATGTACATACGCATGAGCATTTCGGACCAATCTTGGCTTTCGGTTCCACCAGCGCCGGAATTGATGTTAAGAATGGCGTTGCGGTGGTCGTCTGGCTCGGTGAGCATGGAACGAATTTCGGCATTTTCCAGAAGTTCGGCGAGGGCTTTTTCTTCCCCTGTAACTTCGGCGAGTAATTCGGGATCGGGATCTTCGGCTACCAACTCGGTAAGGGTCTCGACATCCTCTAATTTTCGGTAGAGTTCGTCAAACATTACGACCCAACTTTTTTCTTCAGACACCTGTTTCTCCGTTTGCCGAGCGGCATCGGCATCGTTCCAGAAGTCCGGTTCAAGTCGTTTTGCTTCTAAAGTACGGATTTTTTCTCTGCGGGTATCGAGGTCAAAGAGACCTCCCGAGCACTTCAGTCCGTGCTCTCATCTCATCTAAAAAGGCCATATAAAGTGTTGTTAAGATTTTTGTTTAGCTTAATATAATACGACATGCCACCTCTTGTGTTTGCACATAATCGGTTAAGGCAGTCATAAAATAATATCTTGTCTATGATTGGGGAGGGGTAGGTCTTTCCGTACACATAAGCACGAAGTACCGCAACCTATTTACGTCCAGATACCGCCATGCTACTACGATGAAACAGCATATTTATCCCCATACATGCTCATCATTTCCATAATTGGAAGAAGTATTTCGCCTTCGGGTGTAAGATGATAGGTTACTTTTGGAGGAACCACTTCGTGAACAGTACGGCATACCACGCCTTGCATTTCCAATGCCTTTAATACTTGTGAAAGCATCTTGTCGTTAATCCCTACTAAACACTTTTTCAATTCGCTAAACCGTTTCGGTCCATCCCGAAGATTCCAGATCACAACGCCCTTCCAACGCCCTCCTACTATCTGAAGCGTGAGATCAACAGGACAAAAGTAAAAGACGCCGTTAAGTTCATAACGTTTCATAGATGATCGCAATTAACTTACCAAAAAGAAAGTACTTTCAAATAGGAAAGTATATTGAACAAGGTAAGTTATCAAGATTAATTTATAAAAAACATTCACCGATAATCAAAACAGTATCTTTATGGACAGGGATCAAGTACAAAACACAGCGCTGGCCGTATCATTGGCTATTTTGGAAGGCCGATGGAACGATTTAGACCAGCTCTTAGACGATCAATTTACCTATACTGGGGACGGATTTGTCTTTACCAAAGATGAATACATTGGGTTTATGCAAGATATGAAAACGGCTTTTTCAAATCTGAACATGGAGTTCCCACATATCGTCGTAGAGGGCAACTTGGCATCTATCCGGTTTATTTCGCGTGCGGTTAATACCGGAAAATTTATGGGTGCGCCTGCCAATCGCAAACAATTGGAGGTACATGGCATTTTTATACGCGAAGTAAAAGCAGGGAAGGTTATGCGCGAGTGGCAAACAACCGATTTATTGGGCACCATGCGTCAGATCGGTTTTGGCGCGTTACTTGGTTATACCATATTTGTCGGATTGTTGAAGGTAAAGCAACCAAGACCAAAGCGTAAAGACAAGGTTTAACAAAGTTGATGCTTCCATACGAAATTACCCAGAGTTTTATTTTGCCTTTAGGAAAAGGGCTTGATTGATGCGATTCCAGCCAATCAAGCCCTTTACATGGGGTGCCTCTCACCTATTGTTCATGCGCCCTTCAAGTCCTTACTCGAACGAAAGTTGGTTCCAAAATTTGCGAATGGTCAAAATTCCAGCCGCAGCGATGAGCAGCCAAACCAAACCAGCCATTATATTGCCATACAGGAAAAAGCCCGTAGCAAACAAGAGGCCATAGATGCACATCAATCCGCCTACCGAGCAAAGTAACCCAATGCCAAAATCGTTTTTAACCCCACTTATGTCGAGTCCTGCGGCTTGGGCTTTTGCAGCCACTGGGCCCCAGCCTGGTCCCGACGGTTTAATTTTGGTATAGAATGAAAGCAGTTTTTCATCGGATGTCGGCTTACTCAAAAAAGCCGTGAGTAGCCAGGCAGCCGACGTGAAAGCCACCGTTACAATCAGGTGCGACCAGTCTGGCACCATTGTTCCAAGCGCGGTGAACTTAAGCAAAAGCGCCACAATGAACGACACAATCATGGCCACAATCTCGGTCATGGCATTAATGCGCCACCAAAACCACCGCAACAGGTAGATAAGTCCGGTTCCTGCACCAATCAATAGGATGAGATCGAAGGCTTGTAGTGCATTTTCCAGAAAGAGTGCCAACGTGCAAGAAAGTACCATCAGTAGAACCGTAGAAAAGCGTCCCATCCAGACCAGATCTTTGTCGGTGGCATTGGGATTGATAAACCGATGATACAAATCGTTCACCAAAATAGAGGAACCGTAATTGGTTTGTGAAGACATGGTGGACATATAGGCTGCTGCCAACGAAGTCACCACCATACCAATTAAGCCGGCGGGTAAAAAGGTCATCATGGCGGGATATGCGAGGTCATTTTTTACAATTTTCGGGTCTAAGTGTGGATATTTTGCGGCGATACTGGCCACATCTGGGAAGATGATCAGCGAGGCAAAGGCCACCAAAATCCACGGCCAAGGGCGTAGTGCGTAATGCATTCCCTGAAATAACAAGGTGGCGGTTACGGCATTTTTTTCGTCCTTTGCCGAGAGCATCCGTTGTACCACATAGCTCCCGCCACCAGGCTCGGCCCCTGGATAGTATGAGGCCCACCATTGAACGGCAATCGGAATCAGAAAGATGGTCAGGATTTCCCCTGCGCCAATGGTGCTGGGATCGGGCAAAAAAGTCATTTTGGGCACCACATTCGGATGGGACAACAAGTTAGAAAGTCCCCCTACTTCTGGAAGATTGATCAGATAGATTGCTGCAAGCACAGACCCCACCATCGCAATGATAAACTGAAATAAATCAGTGAGCAATACCCCCATTAGCCCTCCGAGCGCCGAGTAGATCATGGTGACCGACGCAGCAATTAAGACCGTTTGGAGCGGCGTCCACCCCATCATTACCCCCCCAATTTTGATAGCAGCAAGGGTAACGGTGGCCATAACAAAGACGTTAAACAACAAGCCCAAGTAGGCTGCACGGAAGCCACGAAGAAATGCCGCTTCAGGCCCGGAATACCGCAGTTCATAAAATTCAACATCGGTCATTACCCCCGAACGACGCCATAATTTGGCATAGAGGAAAACCGTCAGCATTCCGGTGAGCAAAAAGGCCCACCAAACCCAGTTCCCAAAAGCGCCTTGAGTCCGGACAAGGTCGGTCACCAAGTTGGG
Source organism: Bacteroidetes Order II. bacterium (assembly GCA_016788705.1). Taxonomy (NCBI): domain Bacteria; kingdom Pseudomonadati; phylum Bacteroidota; order unclassified Bacteroidota Order II.; species Bacteroidota Order II. bacterium. Next base: position 11,186 of record JAEUSQ010000012.1, on the reverse strand, counting down.
GGTGTCTGTAGAAAACGTGGTTGCTACCAGCGAAATGCCCAGAAGCCACCAACTCATGTTCTGATCGGCCAAGAAAAAGGCTTTATAATTTTTACTGGCTTGACGTGCCGACCACACCCCAATAAGCATGGAAAACACGAAGAAGGTCACCATTATGACCCAGTCAATCAAGGTAAACTGCATAGGGGACTATTTTTAAGGTATTCTATTGTGTAGATTGCGGGAATGCAAGCTACAAATTCCATTCGCAAACCACAAATAAAACTGATTATGGAAAATTCGCGTCGTAATTTTTTAAAAAGGGGGGCCGCCGGTTTGGCTGCTACAACCCTCGGACTTTCCGGATGTGCTGGTCCTATGCAAGCAGCCAGTGGGCTAAATCCCAAAGATCCACAAGCACGTGGAAAATCCCTGACCAGTCCACCCAATTCCCCTTTAGCAACCGTACCAATTCCGGTCGTTAAAATGGGTTTTGTTGGTGTGGGCGGCATGGGAACCGTTCACGTTCAAAACTTTCTGGCGCTCGAAGGGGTGGAAGTAAAAGCGATCTGCGACATCAATGCGGTAAACGCCAAACGTTCACACGACTTGGCCGTGGCCGCAGGACAAAAACCACCTACCCTTTATACCAAAGGACCGCGAGATTTTGAACGCATGATTGATACCGAGGAATTAGACCTCGTTTTTACGGCAACCCCATGGGAGTGGCATGTACCCGTAGCCTTATATGCCATGAAAAATGGCAAGCACATTGCCAGCGAAGTCCCCTTTGCTTATAAAGTGGATGATTGCTGGGCCTTAGTGGAACACGCCGAAAAGTATGGTAAACATTGTGTGATGATGGAAAATTGCAATTATGACCGTTTCGAGTTGTTGATGTATAACCTAAAAATGAAGGGATTACTGGGCGAAATTCTGCACGGAGAATGTGGCTACTTGCATGACCTTCGAGACATCAAATTCTCGGAGGAAGGGGAAGGACTCTGGCGGCGTGCCCATGCGTGGGCGCGAAACGGCAACCTTTACCCCACGCACGGCCTTGGCCCTATTGCCAATCTGATGGACATCAACCGAGGGGACCAGTTAGACTATTTGGTCTCTATGAGTGGGCCTTCACGAGGCTTACAGGAATGGGCCAAGGACCATTATCCCGAAGATCATCCCAAGCGAAAGGAAACCTTTAAATTGGGCGATGTCAACGTTTCCATGATCAAAACCCATCGAGGCCGCACCATCTACCTCAGCCACGATACCAACTTGCCCCGTCCATACAGCCGAATCAAACTCATTCAAGGAACTAAAGGCATCTTGCAGGGACATCCAGAACGGGTTTATATCGAGGGAAAAAGTGCCAACGCACACCGCTGGGACGAGGCCAAGCTTTGGTATGCCGAACATGAACACCCGCTCTGGAAAAATGAAAAACTGACGAGTAGCAAAACCGGACATGGCGGGATGGACTATATGGAGGATTACCGCCTCATTAAATGCCTACAAAAAGGCTTACCTACCGACATGAATGTTTATGACGCTGCCATGCATTCCGCCATTTGCGAACTAACCGAGATTTCGGTGGCCAATGGCAGTCAACCGATTCAAGTCCCCGATTTTACACGGGGCCGCTGGAAGGAGTGGACTGCTTGGGAAGTAGTAGAATAGATTTCAAAAAAAACATGTACATGCCCCACCTTCACTTAACACAACTTATGTCTTCTTTAACCAAACAATATGTTTAACCATGCGAATTAAACTATTAAAATCATTCATCTTATGCGGCCTGGCCTTTGGAATCATCTTTGCCCAACCCCGTGGCAAAGCCCTTTACCAAGCAATGACCTCGGGGCCGGCAACCTCTATGAATGGCTCCACCTTTATGCGCTGGCACCCCACCGAAGCCGCTACACTGGTTTATGAAAGTGGGCAACAAGGCAAAACCGAAACCGCACAATGGTATAAAGTGGATCCCGTTACAAAAGTTAAAACCCTGCTTTTTGACGAGGCCCAGCGCACAGCCATTATCCGACAGTACAACGATATAACAGGCCTTGGCGTACAGAACCTGCCGTTCTCGCAACAGATGCAATTTACCAATGAGGGTTCAGGGATCTTTTTCAAGGTAGAAAAGCGGCCTTTTGTTTATGACCTGAAAAGTCGGAAACTCCGAGAATTAAAACACCCGGAAGTAAAACAACAACCCGGAACCGATGGCCTGATGCGCAATATGTCCGGTAGCCAACTTTGGAATGGGGAATACTCTCCAGATTATAACTGGTTTGCCTATGTGGTGGATTATGACCTGTATGTGGCGGATACCCGCAATGGCAAAACCTATCGCATCACCAACGACGGTAGCGAAAACATCTTCAATGGACGCCCCAACTGGGTCTATCCCGAAGAGTTTGACCAACAAACCGCCTATTGGTGGTCGCCAGATAGCAAACGACTGGCCTTTTATCGCTCCGATGAATCCGCCGTATGGAAATACCCACTGGTGCGCGACAATGCACCCGAGGCCGAATTAGAATTGCAAAGCTATCCTAAAGCGGGCGAACCCAACCCCACCGTTAAGCTATTTATCGCTGAAATACCCACTGGTAAAAAAGTAGAATTGGCCACCAATAGCACCGCCGATAACTACCTTGTTCGCCCCACGTGGACATTGGATAGCAAAGAACTGACCTTCCAGCGGGTAAACCGCCAACAAAATGTGGTGGAACTACTGGCTGCAGATGCAAAAAAAGGAACCTTGCGTACCATTCTCACTGAGCAAGAACCTCAGTTTGTGAATCTGCAAGACGATTATTTCCAACTCAAAGACGGCAAAAGTTTCCTCTGGAGTTCCGAACGCAGTGGATACCGCCAATTATACATGTATGATTGGCAAGGAAACCTCCTAAAATCTTTGACAAGCGGTACGAAGCCTGTACAAAATGTGGTGCATGTGGACGAAAAAAATGGCTATGTTTATTATATGGCGAATGACAATATGGGCATGGAAACCGTGTTTATGCGAACCAAATTAGATGGTACAGGCGTGGCGCAAGCCCTGACTACTGTTCCCGGAAGTCATAATATTTCGATGGACAATACGGCCACTTATTACCTCGACACGTACTCCAATTTTTCTACCCCCACAACGTCAAATTTACACAAAGCAGACGGAACCCTGATTGAAAACCGTGCCACTTCCAAAACCGATAAAGTGGATGGTTGGAAACTCGAAAAACCAGCATTGGTAATCGTAAAAGCCGCCGATCAAGCAACCGACCTGCCCGGCATTTTATATCGTCCAGCGGGCTATAATCCCGCCAAAAAATATCCTTTACTCGTAAGCGTATATGGGGGACCGCACTCCAAAGCCATTCGGAATAGCTATAATATGGCCAATAATTTGCAGGCGTTGGCACAATTGGGCTACGTCGTCTGGCATGTGGATAACCGAGGTTTGGTGGGCAGAGGAAAAGCGTTTGAAACCGCAACCTACCGAAAACTGGGCTTGGTGGATTTAGACGACCAAACCGCAGCCATTAAACAGGTTTGCGCCCAATTTAGCTTTGTGGACTGTAGCCGTGTGGGTATCTATGGTCATTCCTACGGCGGCTATATGAGCGCCTTGGCCTTACTTCGCGAACCAGAGGTGTATCATGTGGGCGTGGCAGGTGCACCCGTGACCGATTGGCGGAACTACGACACCATCTACACCGAACGCTATATGTTTACGCCGCAAGAAAACAAGTCCGGCTATGATGAAGGGGCTACGATGACTTATGCCAAAAACCTGAAAGGCAAACTCCTTTTGGTACATGGCACCATTGATAACAATGTTCATCCCGGAAATACCATGCAATTGATCGAAGCACTGGTGAAGGAAGGTAAAAAATTCGATCTAATGATGTATCCACTTAACCGCCACGGCATTGGTGGTCCATCCGGCAAGCACTACAATACGCTTCGCTTAGATTATTTCGAGCAACACCTTAAGCCCGAACCTGTGGAATAACCCAACGTTTGCCAAGAAAAAACGGCTCTTCCAAACTGGGAGGGGCCGTTTTTCGTCTAAAAACCAAAGAACAATCACTTTATTTTCATTGCAATCCTTTCTTTTCGCTTATGCCTTTCCGAAATAAGCTTGCACAGACTACTTGGTCATATTTCTTGAGAAAAACGTTATTTTTACTACGTAGAAAAGACATTGTGGCGTTGTTTCGTTCAATCCCTATATTCTATTGAATCCATACAACTTTTCCAAAGGTATTGTACTATGAAGCATCCGTATAAAAAGCCAACTCGCCGTAAATGGCATATTTGGTTTTCACAGACACAAGAGCCAACGCCCCAAAAGCCATTTTTGCCACCACACCCAATGACGATAATGGACATTAAAAACATAATTTAGCAGAACTGTCTGCCGATCGGCAGGCTAAAAACGAATTAAAACTTAAGAAAACATAATAGCAAAACAAAAAGCAACAACGGAAGAACCTTTAGAGAAACAACCCTGGAAAGCTGACGACAAACTCCGCACAAACATTGACGCTACCGAATACAAGCACATTGTGTTGGGTGTCATCTTCCTGAAATATATCTCTGATGCTTTTGAATAATTGTATGCAAGACTAAAAGCAGACGAAGCAAACGGAGCAGACCCCGAAGATAAAGACGAATACAAAGCAGAAAATGTATTTTTTGTGCCGCAGGATGCCCGATGGACCTACTTGCAATCGAAAGCCAAGCAACCGGAAATCGGGAAGTTTGTGGACGATGCCATGGATGTCATCGAAAAAGAAAATACTTCCTTAAAAGGCGTTTTGCCCAAAGTATTTGCCCGACAAATATAGTGAAACTCAAGAACGACAATGGTTTACAAACACGGACGACAGAACGCCAGTTGGTAACAGCGGTTTTGTAAAAGTGGCGGTGCAGTGCTTCGTATGACAGTGAAGTGATTAATCAAAACTTGGTGCTTCGATTGAAGTTTAGTGGTGAAAGTCGCCACCTTCGCAAAGCCGTGAAACATTATGCCCAATACCAAGAGACACCCTGCAAACCCTGAATATTCTGAAAAAGTAGGATCACTTTTCAAAAAACGCAAAGCCATTATACTGCGCATTGAGTTGTATAACGGTATGAAAGACTTGGCCCCGCATTTTTCGTTTAAATGTAACCGTGACTTCGGAGCGCTTAATAAGGTCTATGCCTTGTAAACGGTCAAAATACAGATTTACGATCAATGGATCAGGTGGAGACGGTCCTCCCGGCTCGTCTAACCGGGGGAAAGGTAACGGACGCACCAATCGGGCAGCCAGCAACCTTCCGTCACGGCGCGAAATCCATACTTCGGCTGCTCGTATGGGCAGGTTGGTATTTTTTACCTCAAGTTTAATCCGGTAAGCAGAATTGCCGTCGAAGTTTTCCAGTTTAGCATTTGACTTAGCTTCCAAATTGAGTAGGAGTCCTGGATTGAGCACAACGGATGCTTGGCAGATGCGTCGGAATCGGGGCCGCCACTCTGCTTGTCCACCAAAATCCAAATTTCCGAGATCACTGACCGCACGACCATTGAGTGTCGCATTTACAAACCGACGATTCGGCTCAAAACTACCCGTCTGACGCGAAATTTTGGCTTCAGTCACCAAGTCCCATTTCTCAAAACGGTTCTCAATAATACAACGTGCAGATTCATTGGCCGCCATTTGCTGAAAACGTTGTGTTTCTTGGCGTTGACCACTACGCCACTGATTCCAAAGACTTTGGGCACTAGGTTGCGCAAATAAACACCCCACTGGGGCGATTAAAATCACATATAAAGGAAAAAGGTATCGGTGGGTCATGGGCATATTGGTTTACGTTTCCAAAAGAACGACGAACCTTGTTTAGAAGTTGTCACAAAAGTATGGAATGAGCATGGGATTTTTGTACGAGCCTTCTTTTCGGATGCAGGTTTTTTATATTGATCTGAGCGCAGAAAAAAAAGTTGCGCCTTTATGGGCTTACACGCCTTAGAAACAACGTACTTTAAAAAAGTTAAGGGTATCTTTCCAAACCTAATGAGTGACCCCATATGAACAATCCGAATATTTTACTAGTGGAAGATGATGCTGAACTGGCAAAATTAGTATCCGGGCGATTGCGAGACTCTGGCTACGACATCCGTGTGGTTGGTAGCGGTCCTGATGCGGTTGATGCCGTACAAGCCCAATTACCCGATTTGCTGCTGCTGGACGTCATGTTACCGGGGTTTGATGGCTTAGAAGTCTGTAGGAGGGTTCGGGCACAACATCCTTTGCTCTATATTGTGATGCTGACCGCAAGAACCGACGAAATAGACCGAATAGTGGGGCTGGAAGTGGGTGCAGATGACTACATCACCAAACCGTTTAGCTTACAAGAACTGGTTGCCCGTGTTCGTTCCATTCTTCGGCGGATTCGGCTGACCCAAGAATCGGGTGGTGGCAATACGTTCCCCAAAGTAACGCCGAATGAACTTCTGCAATTCGATGGCCTTCATTTGGATGTGACCCGTCGGGAGGTACGCAAAGACGGACAATTACTTCATCTAACGGTGCGTGAATTTGATCTTTTGCTTTTTCTGATGCAAAACCCAGATCGCCCTTTTACCCGAGGGCAATTATTGGAAAAAGTTTGGGACATCCGGTATGAAGGGTATGACCGGACGGTGGATTCGCATGTTCAGCGCCTAAGGACCAAAATAGAGCGTGATTCCGAGAACCCGCGTTATGTTCGGACGGTTTGGGGTCTTGGATACAAATTCCAAAGCAAAGACGAGGAATAATGCAACTTCCGGCTCCTCCCGCCCTTCGGGTTGCCGTTCGAAATTCAATTTTCTGGCGGGTTGCGGGTATTCTGATTGGTGCTCAATTGCTTACAGGGCTGGTGGCGGTTGGGATTACGGTATGGATTGCCGCTTCGCAGAGCGTAACTTTAATCCAGAATAGTGTGGCTTTGCAACTGAACAATGTGGCCGCTGAAATGGAACGAAATGCTGAATTTGCAGAGGATGGATCGTTTCAGATGCCCTCTTTTGCTTACCTGGATTTGACGGGACGTTTAAAAGACCCCATTTTCATCACAGACAGAAAGGGGGAAGTCCTTTCCCCTGAACAATTTGCGGGTTTATCAGAATCAGATACCACACGGACAAACCTTTCTACCATCCCCATAGAAGGACTTTCAGCCATCCAAAACAACAACAACTTCATTTCTTTTCCCCGTTCACTTTTCCGGGTGGATCAATCTTGGGGGATAACGCCATTTTTTTATAAAGGAGAACTCGCTGGCGCCATCTATGCACCTTCACTCCGTAAGACCTTGGAGGGCGAATTATCGAGCGTGCAGCAAACTTTCGTGGATGCCCTACTGATCGTATTGCTCATTGGGGGGGTTGTGGCCTTGATGATGGGCGGAATTCTAACATGGCGTCTGGTAACACCTGTTCGTAAAATTACGGAAAAAGTGGAGGCTATTGGACAAGGAAATTATCAAACCAGAATCCAGCAAACAGGCCATGACGAATTGGGCCGATTGGCTGGAGCCGTTAATCAGATGGCAGCAGAAGTTGAAACGAGTGTAGAAGCCCTCCGTACCACCGACCAAGTACGCCGTGAACTCATTGCCAATATTGGCCATGATTTACGCACCCCCATTGCTGCCGTTTTGGGCAATATAGAAGAAGCAGAACGGCACACCGACGTTCGGAACCCCGTAGCCGCACGAGATGCCCTTAAAACAGCACGAGAACAAGCCCAATACCTAAACCGCCTGTTGCAAGACTTGTTCGAGCTTAGTTTGTTAGATGCGGGGCACTACACCTTGCGACGCGAATCCATCCCAATCAGCGAGCTGCTTCATGAAGCGGCACGCGGTCACCGACGATTGTTTACAAGTGCTGGCCTTGAATTGGTACTAGAAATCCCCTCCGGCTTGCCGCCCATTCAGGCAGATGGTTTGCGTCTGCTGCGCGTATTGGATAACCTCCTCTCCAATGCCCGGCGGCACACAACCGCTGGCGGAACAGTTACCCTTGGCGTGCAAAGGCATACACACCTTTTGTCTATTTTTGTACGCGATACGGGCAGTGGCATGAGTGAAGAGGAACTGAAACATGTCTTTGAGCGGTATTACCGAGGTGGGGACGCCAGAACACGGGGTGCACATGGAACGGGGCTAGGATTGGCCATCTCCAAAGCCATCACAGAAGCACATGGTGGTCAAATGATTGCAGCAAGTATTCAGGGCAAAGGCAGCACTTTTACCATCCAACTCCCCCTGCACCCAGCCGAACCGCTTCCCACCTCCTGATTATTCTTGATATACCAGACGACTGATGACCGGGAAATGGTCTGACAAGAAATACCCACCCGACCGAACATCGCTCCTTACCTGATAATCCAATACCACAAAGCCATTGTTTACAAACACATAATCTATACGATGGTTATATGTCTGCGCTATTTTGAACGCGTTAAACGTACCAACTGGGCCAAAAGGTTCGGTTTGGGTTGCCAGAAAAGCATCTTGAAAAAAACTTTGTATTTTTTTTATCGGTACGCTTTCGGGGGGCAGGTTAAAATCTCCTAATAAGATCACAGGCCCATCATGAGTCAGCTCTTTGGCTTTATGGTGCAACAATTCGGCAGATTGAATACGCGCTTCCATACCTTGATGATCAAAATGGGTATTCAAAACGACTATTTTTTTTCCATTTCTGCGGTCTTGTAATTTCGCCCATGTACAAATTCGGTTAAGGGCCGCATCCCACCCTTTGGACGGGACATTGGGTGTTTCCGACAGCCAAAAAGTACCACCATCAAGGCGATGAAATCGGTCTTTACGAAAAAACAACGCACTAAACTCGCCGCTTGTCTTCCCGTCATCACGTCCTACTCCCTCCCGTTCGTACTGTGTAAGACTGTCTAAGAACTGAACCTGATCCCACAACCCTTCTTGTATGCCGAAAATATCCGGTTTTTCAAACAAAACGAGACGCCGCACCGCCGCTTTGCGATAAGGCCACGCATTTAGACCATCATCAGGATTATTGAATCGGATGTTATAAGTCATAACTTTAAGGTCTTCTGGCCCTTTATAAGGCAAATTTTTACATGAACTTATCGCCCATAAAAATGGAAACATAAGGAGCAGTATTCGCATGGGATTGTCGTTTTTCATTAAGGTAAGACAAAAAAAGACGTATTGTTTTCACCTTCAGTGATTTGGCAGTACTTTTTATCCTTTACGTCAAGCGATTTTATCACCTTAATCATTCCTTTTATGAAAAAGTCAACCTTATTACACACATTGGTATTTCTCGCCCTTGTTACGGCTACTGGCTGTACCCCAAAAGCTTTTATAAGTCCAAGTAGCCAAATTTCGGTAGCGGAAGCACATATGCTTATTGGTAAAAAGACGGTATTTGTGGATGTACGTGAGCCCAACGAGGTGGCAGAACAAGCTTATGACATCCCCGGCGTGATACACATCCCCTTGAGTGTTTTTGAAAGCCGATATACCGAAATACCCAAAGACAAACAAGTGGTGATGATGTGCCGTTCCGGCCGAAGAAGCCAGCAAGCCTATAACCTCCTTAAAGAAAAAGGCTATACCAATATGACCAATATGGAAGGAGGAATGCTACAATGGCAGGCGCAAGGGCTTCCAGTGGTAAAAGGCAAAAACTAAAACAGAAAACCTTTAAAAAGATATTAAGCATCGCTTAATATCCAAATTCTATTTAATTATTGGGTAATTTTTATTTTTTTCCTTTGACAAAATTCCAAAAAAAGAGGCGAATATACTTTCAAGATATTCGCCTCTTTGTGCTTACTCACAACAATCATCGAAAAGAAATACCTGATAGATCAAGGCAAACAAAGTATGCTTATTTTTATTTAACGCTTCCCGTTATTCAGCACGATTATTCGTCTTCCATTTCCAATTCAGGTTCTGCCTCGACGATGGACGGGGGTGAAACGCGGCGATTATTTCTTTTTTCCTTTATTTTAATCAATTGGCGTTTTAGGTTTTCCACACATTCATCTAAAGCCAATTCATGCTTATCTGCTGTTACCGTCGAAGTGAGGGTTCCGCCCGGAATGCTCAATACCACATCCGCAGTATTGACACTGGTATCTTTCAGGTGTTCAAAAATGACTTTTATTTCTATAATATCTGGATAAAACTGGGAGAGTTTTTTTAGCTTTTCCTCCGCATATTGTTTGAGGGTTTCGGTTGCTTTGAATTGCCGAGAGGAAATTTGGGTTCTCATATGCTATCGCTCCTATACCAAATTTGTAAAAATCCAATAGGCACCATACTGAATGACACCCATTGGTGCTTAGTTGAAAAGGTTAAGTATATGTTAAGATCAATTTATCCTTGTGTCAATAGGGGATTTATTTACACAGGAAAAAAGTTTTCTGTACGCAAAATGTCATAAACAACCCTTGCCCATTGCGCATACACCATATAGGTATAATGCAATCCATCCGCAGCAATCCATTCCGCAGGTGGGATAACCTCCGCTTCCGGCCCCCATTGCGGTGTCCATCGTGCGTCAAACCGGATGGCCAGTGCTCGGTTTATTTGATTGAATGTTTTTATTTCGGATGTAATTTTTGCCCGGTCTCGACCTGCCGCAAAAGGGGTAAGCCCCCAATTAGGAATGGCCAATACCAATAACGGTGTCTGCGGATAGAAGTCCCGGATTACTTGAAACAAGGACGTTAAGTGACGACGATACACCGAAGGCTTTTGTCCCCTGTATTGGTTATTCACCCCAATCAACAACGTGATAACATCAACCGATGGGTTTAACTTTTCTGTCATAAATGCATCTTGCAATTCGTCGGTGGTCCAACCCGTTTGGGCGATCAATACCGGAACTTCGCAGGAAATCCCCCCTGTATGTATGTATTGGGCCAATAAATTAGGCCAACGATGTTCTGGCAAAACCCCTTCACCAATGGTATAGGAATCGCCCAAGGCAAGAATCCGAAAATTTCGACCGTGCTGCATTTAGTTTATTTTTCGTAACTGGTTAGCCTGCGGGGCCCCGATACTCTGGGATACCGCCAGATAGCACGGTATAGAGTTCATTGAAAGGATTGAATTGGAGTTTTCGGACAGTGGAGATAAAGGATTGAATACGGGCATAGATTTCCGCTCCG